>JAFAWJ010001192.1 GCA_019242065.1 Chloroflexota bacterium | reverse complement strand
TGGACCCGGATGCCGTCGAACTTGCGTTGGGCATGTGCACGGCCACCGAGCTTTTCCAGCAGGCTCGGTACGTCGGGGAGGCGCTCGGCGAGCTGAGGGCGAATCGGGCGGCCGACCATGACCTGCAGCAGGCGGACGCCGTCCAGTCCTTCGGTCCACAGCGTGGTACCCAGCAGCCCGAGGTCGGACGTGCGGTTGTAGGCGTCTTCGAGGACGACCTGGTCGGCCTTGACGCCGCTCAGTCGCGCCTCGTTGAAGGCCGCCAGGATCGTCGCGTCGCCGACGCCCAGCCGACTGTTGCCCAGCGGGATCCGCACCAGGTGCTTGGCCGAGATCGGGTCGAGGTCACTCAGCAAGCTGCGCATGGCGACGAGTTTGCGTTCGCCGCTGCCGGCGCCGCTGATGTCGGCGATGCTCCGCAGCTGGGTGAACACGTCGCGCACGGAGCGCTCCGAGACACGCGGCGCAGCCGCCGCCAGTTCGGCCACGACCAGGCCCAGGTCACCGGCCCGCGCGTAATGGCGTCGAATCTCGGCCGGGTCGAGGCCATACGCGTCGCCGACGGCTTTTTCGATCGAGCGCTCACCCAGCCCGAATTCAATGGGCTGGTACAGCGGGGCGACGCGGCCCTGGAGCAAGTAGGCCACTTCGGCGATGGCGTCGGCGTCGACCTGGCGCAGCAAGTCGGCCAGGATGGTAGTCAGCTGCTTGCGACTGGAGGTGTGCTCGAGCTGCTCGAACGCCGCGGCGAGCGTGTGGAACGGCAGTCCATTGGACGCGGTCATGCGCCGGCGCCTACCCGGGTGGGACGGCGACCTTGAAGTCCCGCACCATGGGCTCGATCTCCGCCCAGAACGGCTCGGGCGTCGGCTCCAGCATCGCCGCCACGCTGGCACCTGGCTGATCGGGGCTGCGGAACCCGGGAATGGTGGTCGTCACCAGCGGATGGCGCACCACGTACTGCAGCGCCGCCGCCAACAGCGTCACGCCGTACTCCGCACAGACCGCTTCCAGACGCTCGACGTGCCGCAAGACGTCAGGACTGAACGAGCGGTTGATGTTGTCCTCGGGTCGCAGCGCGCGGGCACCCGTCGCAAGCAGTCCGCGTTCGAGCGGCGTGGCGACGACCACGCCCATGCCGAAGCGCTCCGCCGCCGGAAAGATGCGCTCGCGCGCGACCTGACTGATCAGGCTGAACGCATCCGGCACGACCGCTGCTTCGAACTCGCCCGTCTCGACGTACGGGGCGTTGTCCCACGGATTGTTCGAGGCGATCCCCACGTGGCCGATCAGGCCCTGTGACTGATACTGGCGCAAGGCGGCCAGCGCACCGTCGGCGGCCATCACCCGCGAGAGCGCATCAGCCGGCGGATCGTGGATGTACACCACGTCGATGTGGTCGAGGCGCAGGCGTTGGAGACTGGTCTCGACGCTGCGGCGGGTCTCGTCCGCCGTGTAGCCGAAATCGCGCACGTCGCGGACCTTGGTCTCGACGACGACGCTGCCGGCCAGATCCTGGCGTTGGCGGAGGGCCTCGCCGACGGCGACCTCCGCCTTGCCCTGGGCGTACATCGAGGCGGTGTCGATCAGGCGGATACCCGCCTCGAGCGCCGCGAGAATGGTCGCGACGCCCATGTCCTGGTCGATCGAGCCGTCGGGTCGGCGTCCAAGCCAGGCGCACCCGGCGCCGAGAGTCGTGACCCGCAGGCCAGTCTTACCGAGGACCTTGGTGGGCAGCTCAGGTGGCTTCGTCATGCGTGCGCTCTGCGATGGTAGCGCGGTTGCCGCTACCCTCTGTGCGGTATGGAGCGCCGCGCGTTGGGCACCTCGGGCATCGACGTACCCGTCATCGGCATGGGCACGTGGAAAACCTTCGACGTGCGCGACCCGCGGCAGGCCGCGCACCGCGCGACAGTCGTCGACGCGGCGCTGGCCAGCGGCACCAATCTGTTCGACTCGTCGCCGATGTACGGCGCGGCCGAGCAGGTCCTCGGCGCCGCGCTCGATGGCCGACGCGAGCGCGCGCTGGTCGCTACCAAGGTCTGGACGCCGGACGACGCCGAAGCGGAGCGCCAGATCCAGCGTGCGCTGAGCTACTACCAGGGCCGCGTGGACGTCTACCAGGTCCACAACCTGGTGGCCCTGCCGAAGCGACTCGAGCGCTTGGAGCAGTTGCGCGACGACCAGCGTGTCGGGTCCGTGGGCATCACCCACTACGAGCACGCGGCCTTTCCGAAACTCATGGAGACCATGCGCTCCGAGCGGGTGACCAGCATCCAGGTGCCCTACAACGTCCGCGATCGCCTCGTCGAAGACCAGCTACTGCCGCTCGCTGGCGAACGACAGATTGGTGTGCTCATCATGCGGCCGCTGGGTGTCGGGGAGCTTGCCCGCCAGCGTCCGACGCCCGAGCAGTTGCGGCCGTTCAAGGACTTTGGCGTGACCACCTGGTCGCAAGTGCTGCTCAAGTGGCTCTTGAGCGATCCCAGGGTGACCAGTGTCATTCCCGCGACCAGCAACCCGGAGCACGCCCGCGAAAACGCGGTTGCGGGCGACCCGCCGTGGTTCGGGCCGTCAGAGCGCGCCGCGGTCGTGCGTCTGGCCAACCAGCTCTAGGACCTGGCTCGATGCAGGTCGAAGTCACGACCTGGTACCTGGAGATGCTCGCGCCCGAGCAACTGGCGCGGGTCGGTCCACCGCACGCGGAGGTGCACGTCGAACGTGCCGACATCCCCTCGCCGGAGTTGAGCCGCTTCCTGTACACGGCGGTCGGCGGCCAGTGGTACTGGATCGAACGACTGGGCTGGGACTACGCCCGCTGGCTGGTTTATCTCGACCGCCCCGTGGTCGAGACGCTGGTCCTGTACGTGTCCGGCACCCCCGCGGGCTACGTGGAGCTCGAGGTTCAGGCTGACGACAACGTCGAAGTCGCCTACTTCGGGCTGTTGCCGCGCTTCATCGGCCAGCGACTGGGTGGTTATTTGCTGAGCGTCGGCGTCGAGCGCGCCTGGGCGCAAGGTGCGCGGCGCGTATGGGTGCACACCTGCAGCCTGGACGGTCCGCACGCGCTGGCCAACTACACCGCGCGCGGTTTTCGCGTGTACCACCAGAGCGTGGATCAACTGGACCTGCCGGCGGAGTCGCCCGGTCCGTGGCCCAACGCGGGCAGCCTCAGGGAGCGGGTATAGGATGCGCGTGTGCGCAAGGGCCTTTCGGTAGTGGATTTTGCCGATGATGCCGAGACCTTCGGCGGAGCGGCAGGGTAGTCGGCGTGGAGCAGCGAGCGCTGGGCGCGACCGGGCTGCAGGTGTCGGCGCTGGGCTTCGGTTGCGGCGCCGTCGGCGGCCTCATGACCCGCGGTGCGCCCGAGGACCAGCGCCAGGCGGTGCAGCGCGCCCTGGACGCGGGGATTACCTACTTCGATACGGCCGCCCAGTACGGCGACGGCGCCTCTGAAACCAACCTGGGACGGGTGATGCGCGAGCTTGGCGCCTGGCAGCGCGTGGTGGTCGGAACCAAGGTGCGGCTGCCCGCGGGAGAGCCGGGCTGGGCGCGCTCGGCCGTGCGCGAATCGCTCGAGGCCAGCTTGCGGCGGTTGGGTCGCGATGACGTGGATGTCCTGCACCTGCACAACGGCGTCGGGCTGACGCACGGCGAGCGCGGCATGCTCGACCTGGAGACGGTGCTGGGCGAAGTGGCTGCGGCACTCGCGGAGGTCAAAACGGCGGGGCTGGCGCAGCACGTGGGCTTCACCGGAATCGGCGACAGCACCGCGGTGCGCGAAGTGGTCAAGTCCGAGCCGTTCGAGACCGTCCAGGCGTACTTCAACGCGCTGAACGCCAGCGCCGGCTTCACCGGGCACGCTGGCGGCCGGCAGGACTTCGAGGGGTTGATCGACACCGCCGCGCTGGCCGGCCGCGGGGTGATCGTGATCCGCGTGCTGGCCGCGGGTGCGGCGACGGGTTCGCCCGAGCGTGAGGTGCTGGCGGGTGACCCGGGCGGGGCCCTCGGCGGCTCCGACTACGGCGATGACGTCGCTCGCGCCGCACGCCTCGGCCAACTGGCGCGCGACCTCGGCCTGGAGAGCCCGATCGAGCTCTCGGTGCGCTTCGGGTTGAGCAAAACCGGTGTTTCGACGGTGCTGGTCGGCTACTCGACGCTGGACCACCTGGAGCAAGCCATCCGCTACACCGAGCGCGGCCCCCTGACGCCCGACGCCATCCAACGCGTGCTCGAGACCAGCCTGGACTAGCCATCACCGGGCGCAGCCCCTTGAACCCTCGGAGAGTTCCATGCCTGGCCGCGGAGCGCAGCGATCGCGCGAGCTAGCGATGGATGACGACCGGCGTCCCCAGGCTCGCCCAGCCCCACAGCCAGCTGCTGTCCTGGTAGCTCAATCCCAGGCAGCCGTGGCTGCCCGGGTAGCCCCAGTTGCTGCTCCAGTAGTTGTAGTGCAGGCTCGCCCCATCGTCCGTGAAGTACTGGGTGAACAGCACGTTGGTCAGGTAGTAGCCGCCAGGCCCGAAGCGCGGAATGCCGATCGTGTCGCTGTTCATCGTCTCGTTGGCCACCCGCCGCAAGATGGTGAACACGCCCGTCGGCGTCGGCCGCGGACCCGCGCCGATGATGGTCAAAAATGAGTTGACCGCCTGGTCACCTTCGTAGGCGGTCACGCGCGCCGGCGCGGTCAGGTTCACGTCCAGCCAGTGCCCCGTGAAGGCGTCCGCCCGCTGGGGGATGAACACGGCGTCGGTAGGCACATAGTCCCCACTGTCGGTGCGATACCAGGTCGTGCCATCGTCGGCGGTCGTCGTGCCGGTCAGCGTCAGCCACGTGTTCGCATACAGTTGGCGATCGACGGCGTCGTCGGCCCACGTCGGATACATCGCCATCGGCGCCGAATCAGTCACCACGCCTGAGGCGCTGAATTCGTCGGTCAGCTTGGGCGCCGGCTTGAACACGTACGCGGGCGGCGGCGCGCCTGGACCAAGCTGGTCACTGGGTACATAGGCTACCGTCTTCGAACGCGGGTCGAGCACGTGGGCGAAATCGGCCTGGTAGTCCAGGACCTGCAGCGTCGTCTGCGCCGGCATGGTGCCGAAGTCAATCTCGGACGTGCTGGGACCGTGCTGCCAAACGTTTTGTGTCAGCATCGGGGGTCCCTGGCGCGGCCGGCGGGCGGTGCCGCGATGCTAGTCTGGATGTATCCGTCTGTCGCTTCTGGCGGCCGGCGTGGGGTTGATGTTGAACATCGCCGCGCCCGTGGCCGCGTTCGCTGCTCCAACGCCGGTGCCCGCGACTGTGCCGGTTCCGCAGCGCGCCCCGGGCATCGCCGGCTCGCCGACCGCCGTTCAGCAAGTTCAACAAGCTCCGCCGCCACCCGTGACCCCGTCGCCCACGGTCACCGTACAGGCCCAGCCCACGGCGACGTCCACCTCGACGCCCACCCCCGGGGTCACACCGACCGATACCTCCACGCCGACCCAAACGCCTGTTCCAGACCGACACCCGGCCGTCGACGCGAGCCCGTCGCCGTCGACCGCCGACGACGACGCGGACTCGCCCGAAAGCAGTGACGTGGTTGAGGCGTCCGTCGACTGGCGCGCCTACGTGCCAACCGACGTCGCCGATCACCTCGCCACGATGGATCGCGCCGCCCGCGACTCGAACTGCGGTGTGCCGTGGCAACTGTTGGCCGCCATCGCGCGTGTGGAGTCGGACTTCGGCCGCAACATGGCCACCTCGTCGGCAGGTGCGATCGGCTATGGCCAGTTTCTGCCAAGCAGCTGGCAGGCGTATGGCGGCACGGGCAACGCCTACGACTACCGCGACGCACTGCCCGCCATCGCCCAGTACCTGTGTCAGTCAGGGCTGGAGCGCGACCCGCGCGGGGCGTTGTTCGCCTACAACCATGCCGACTGGTACGTCGACCTGGTGCTCGACCTGGCCGTGCGCTACGACCGCCTCGCCCCAGGCGGACCCACCCCCGAAGTGCTGGGTGTCAATCCCTCACAGCAGGACGCGACGCCGATGCACTACGCGGACGGTCGCGATATCCGCCAGCAGAGCCACGCGCGCGTGGTCAACGACTCGGTCCGCTGGCTGGGGGTTCCGTGGCATGGTCGAACTCCCGGACAGCCAATCGCGGCTGCCGCCCTCGAAACGACGACGCTGTCGATGGTGCAACTGGCCGAGGTCGGCCACAGTGATGTCGCCGCTGTCTCGGACGCCGCCGGCTCAGACAATCTCACTGGACTCTCCGACGCGGCCTGGGGCGCCGGACTGCTGGCGCTGCCCGAAGACGGTCCCCAGTGGACGGTCAGCCAACTGCGGCAGCACCTGAGTCTGGGCCAACCGGTCGTCATCTTCGTCGGCAGTGTCGGCCTGCCCGGCCACCCGCCCGGCGAGGACAACGGCGAGCAGCCGCTCGTGCTGATCGGCACCACGCAGGACGGCTTCATCTACAGCGATCCGAGCTTTGCGAGCAGTCTGGGCTACGGTCTGCAGATGAGCGGGAGCGACCTGCTCACCGCGTGGGACGCGGCCACCCGGCCACGTCAGGCGCTGGCATTCGTGCCCAGGCCGCAGGCGCCCGCGCGTCAGGCGCACGTCGCCGAGGCGATGCCGCCCGAGCCGATCGCGCGCGTCGTTGCGACCAGCACGCCGGTGCCCGTGGTCCTGCAGCCGACCGAAGTTCCAACCGCCGTGCCGCCGACGCCGACCGATCTGCCGGTCGCGACGGCCGAGCCAGTTGCAGCGCCATTGTCGGACAGCAGCAGCGCGGTCGACGCCGATCCGACACAGCCGCCGCCAGACTGGTCGTGGACCGTCCTGATCGGCCTCGGCGTCGTCAGTGGCGGGTCACTCCTGGTCAGGCGCCGGCGCGCTCGTCGCTCTTCTTAGTCGGACGCGTCGATCACCGGCAATTCGAGGTCAAACCGGTCGCCCTCGAGCCGGCACACGTCGCCTCCATGCAGCCGCGCGATGCCCCGAGCGGTGTACAGCCCCAGGCCAGAGCCGGACTGGCCCGCCTCGGCCGCGCTCCGACCACGGAAGAAGCGTTCGAAGAGGTGGTCGCTCTCCTCGGCGTCCGGACCGGGCCCGCCGCCCGTGACGATGAGGTGCACACGCTCGGCGTCCCGATGCGCGACGAGCCTGACTGGCTGGCCCGCATCGCCGTAGATGAGCGCGTTGCTGATCAGGGCGCGGACGGCGCGGGTGATCCTGGCGTGGTCCCACATGCCCGTGCAGCTTTCGGGAGTGTCCACCTCGACCGTCCGCTCAACCTGGTCACCAGTTAGCGCCAGGGCGCGTTCGACGGCGAGATCGACGACCGTGCGCAGATCAACTCGCTCGATGCGCAAAGCGACAGTGCCAGCTTCGATGCGCGCGGCGTCGAGAAAACTGTCCAGCATCTCGGTCAGCCGATCAGTCTGGTCGACAATCGACTTCAGGCGCCGCTGGACTCCATCGGGGTCGCCGCGTCTGAGTTGCCGCTGGGCCATCTGGGCCGAGGCGCGCACCACGGCGATCGGATTGCGCAGGTCGTGCGCTGCCACGGACATGAACTCTTCCGTGTCGTTGAGCCCCGCAACACGCTGCACGCCGAGAGACCCGGCTCATTGCAAGTTGCGGGCCACGCGGGACCCGCGGCTACACGCTGCGCGCGAGCGGCGGTGCGGCGAGGGCGCCGACGCGGTGGTACTCCTGGAACAACTGACCCCAGCCCGTGTTGGCTACCCAGCTTTCGAAGACGCCTCGGTCGCGCGCGGGCCAGCGGTAGTAGTCGTGATAGACCTCGGAGCCGAGGATGAACAGATTGACCAGCGGCGTGCGCATGAACACGTTCTGCATCGGCTTGAGTGGCCCAAACCACACGATGTCGCCCACGCGGCTGGCGCCGTTGTCGCCGACGCGGAAGTTCCACGTCTCGTTGCCCAGGTCCGTATCACCGACCAGTTCGATCTGGCGTGGATCGCCGATCCCCAGCCCGTCTTCATGGGCGAGCCGAATGTAGTCGATTCGCATCGGGTCGAAGCCCATCAGTTTGGCCGCCACCGCGTCGATAGCCACCTGGTCACCGCTGGCCAGGATGACGTTCTTGATCTCGGGAAACATGGTGCGTGGGCCGGGTCCGTTCCCCGCGGTTGTTCCGTCCATGACTGCGAACAGTCCGGTGTGAATCTCTTTCTGAATCGCGAGCAGGTCGACCAACGTCTCGTGGATCCAGCTATGCGTGTAATGTCGGCGCGTGTTCAGCAGCCCGCCGAAGGCATTTTTCATGGCACCGGTGGTCGTGGTGTAGATGTGGCACTTGACCGTCGGTAAGTGGACGATGTTCTTGCCGAAAAAGAAGTCGGGAACGTGGATGCCTTCGGGGAAGATGTTGTTGAGCACGCGCATGCGCGCCATCGGCTGGTAGGCCACCCAGCGCATGTCGCTGTCCTTGAAGTTGTACAGAACAGGGATGTCGTAGGCGCGGAAGATAGGCACGTAGCCGTTGAGATCTTCGCCCTTGAAGGCGTCGGTTACCACCGTCTTGTTCTGTACGCAGACGAGGTCGTTGTAGCCATCCTGGCGTAAGGCGCGCACGGTGCCTTCAAGCTGCCAGGGGGTGGTGTTGGCGGCTGGGAAGGGGAAGTGCCAGCTGATATTGTCCTTGAGAATGGTCGTCGCGCTGGAGCTGAGGTGCTCGCGGGCGCCAGCGAGCTCGAACAGGTGCGCGTAGTCGTCGAGGACGC
>JAFAWJ010001190.1 GCA_019242065.1 Chloroflexota bacterium | reverse complement strand
CAATTCGGACGATGCGCGCGTGCGAGTATGGCGTGTGCAGGCACTTGCCCCAGACGGTCCCAGGCAGGGTGAAGTCGGCCGCGTAGCGCGCCTTGCCGGTGACCTTGTCCGGACCTTCAATACGAGGGACGGGTTTTCCGACTAGTTGAAAGGTCATGCGGGTGCTCCGTTCAGGATGCGTTCGAGGGCGCGGCGGGTGAAGACCACGGCCATGTCACGCTTGTAGTCGGCGGGGCCGCGAAAATCGCTCAGCGGATCCACCTGTTCAGCAACGCTCTCGGCGGCGCGGCGGATCAGCTCCGCTCTGGGCGCCTGTCCAGCAAGCATTTCCTCGGCCGTGGTGGCCGGGATCGGGGTTGGACCGGCCGCGCCCAATGCGACCCGCACGCGACGGCAGGTTCCGTCGTCCATCTCCGCGAGCGCGGCAACTGCAACCGTGGCGTAGTCGTCCTCCGTCCTCGGCAGAAACTTTAAGTACACGCCTCGCGCGGAGGGTGGTTGGACTGGGACGATCACTTCTGTCAGCAGCTCCCCCGGCTGGATGACGGTCTCGTAATAGTCGGTGAAGAGCTCCGCCACGGGTAACGTCCGGTCGCCACGCGAGGAGACCAGGCGGACACGTGCGTTGAGCACGATCAGGCCGAGCGGCGGGTCCTGGGCAGGGTCGGCGTGCGCTAGCCCCCCACCAACCGTGGCCATGTTGCGGATGCGCACCGTTGCCACTCGACCGTAAACGTCGGCCAGCAACGGCGCATACTGTCGCACCGTGCTCGAGGTCTCAACATCTCGATGCCGCGCAAGTGCACCGATATGGATGCCGTCCCCTTCCAGCCGGATCTCGGAGAATCCGGGCAGATGCTCGAGACTGACAAAATGCTCGGTCGTGAGCAGCCCCTGCTTGAGAAAATTCACCAGCGCCGTGCCGCCCGCCATGGGCCGGGCCGCTTCACCGTAGCTATCCAGCAGCTTAAATGCTTCTGGCAGCGTGCTCGGGGTGTGAAAGACGAAATCACGCATGCGCGACTACGGCCTTGATGGATTCGACGATCTGGTAGTAACCAGTGCAGCGGCACAGGTTGCCCATCATCCACCGTTTGATCTGCTCTTCAGTCGGCGAAGGGTTTTCGTTCAAGAGCGCCGTCGCGGCGATGATCTGCCCAGGCGTGCAAATCCCACACTGAAAGCCGCCGTGTTGGATAAAACTCCGCTGCAGCGGCTGCAGCTCCCCATTCGGGCCGGCCACACCTTCGATGGTGGTGATCTCAGCACCATCCGCCTGAGCCGCGAGCAACAGACATGACGCAACCAATCGGCCGTTCAGCAGCACGCTGCAGACGCCGCACACGCCAACGCTGCACGCCTCCTTTGTGCCGGTGAGGCCGAGGTCATAGCGCAGCAGATCGACGAGCGTGCGGCGGTTCGGCACGGTCACGTTATACGAAGTGCCGTTGACGCGGAGATGAATCTGGCGGTCGACGCTTACGCCCATGGCCCGAGTAACGTCTCCCCCGTATACGTGTCGGACGCCGGTTCCAGCCGATCTGGCCAGTTGTTGGAGTCAACCGCGCGCCTGCTGGCTGCCGATCGGGGTTGGCCGTCCCAACCAACCTGCTCCATGTAGTAGTACAGCATCAGACAGTGACCGTCCGGGTCGAAGGCGAATGCGGCGTAATCAATGCCCGGGTAAAGATTCGTCGGAATGACATCCGTCTCCACGCGAACACCATTCTTGCGCAAAAATGCCACGGCATCCCGCAACTGACGATAATTGGCGACCTGGAGGCCGAGCGCCATGCTGGAGGTATGCGCACTGAGCCCCAGTGTGTTGCGCAGCTCAACTGGGAACAGGCCCAATGAGTGGTGCTCCGTGTTGCACCGCAAATAGATGCAGCGCTCACCCTGCCAGCTGACCTCTTCGGTGATGGTGAACCCCAGCACGTCGCGGTAATACGCCGTCGATGCGTCCACGCTTTCGGTGAACAGATGGACCGGTCCGATCCGCACAATTTTGAACGGTTGTTGGATGAGAACGCCGTCCACTTCGTATGTCGCGGCCGCGGGCTCCGTATGCCGATAACCCGTGCTCGGGATACCGTTGCGAGCGAGCGCATCAGTCACTTCCTGCCACTCGGAGATGTGCGGACCCGGTACGGCTTCCGCCTCACCTGGAGGACGCATCTCTACCGGTTTGCTGAAGCCATCCCAGCCGATCTGTTCGATCCCGTAATACAGCTCGTTGATCTGTTGGTCGGGATCGTAAACATACAGATGGAAGTTGGAGCCGGGACCGCGACCACCAGCTCGACCCTCAGTGCGAATATCGAGGTCCAGATCGCGAAAGTACTCGGTAGCGTCGACGACCTCGCGCCGGCTCTGGAGCTGCCAGGTAATCTGGTTGATGGTGTTTTCTGCACGAAAGTGATGTGCCATGGGTCCAGACTTGGCACGCTCGTGCGAGACGTCCTTGTTGAACAGAACCATGGCATGGTGGTCTGAGCCGTAGCGCGTGAAAGCGTAGGTGCCAGGCAGGAAATCGGAGACTCGGAAGCCCAGCAAATCTCGATAGAAGTGCAAGCACGCGTCGAGATCCGCGACGTCATAGCCGAAGTGGCCCAGCCGCCGAATCCGGAACGGCCTGTCCAGGAGAACCCCACCGACGTCGTACTTTCGAGATGCCTTCGGCATAGTAGTCATCTGGGTAGCCTTTCAGGGCAAAGGTATGACCTCAGACCATCCTCGTCAAGACTGGTACACTCGGTAGCCCGATGGATGAGATCCAGGTGTGGCGCATCTACGCGCAGGCAGACGGGACGAGCAGCATGGAGCGGGTGGCGGATGTCCCCGGATTAAGCGGCAGGGCCACACCATGGCCCGCGCGCACAATGCAGTTCACGCGCATTCGCAAGGATATCACCCCAAGCTGGCACTGCGCCCCACGACGACAGGTCATGGCGACGCTGGCGGGGGAGGGTGAGATCGAAACGGGGGATGGTCAGGTACTGGTAGTGCGGCCGGGAATCGTCACGTACCTGGAGGACACCTCGGGCAAGGGGCACCTGACGCGGGCGCGCGGCGACGCGGACCGCCTGGCGATTGTGGTTCCGCTTGGTGACGCTCAGTCCCCGGAGGTTCTGACTTGAGCGTTTACGCTTCTGATCTGTAAAGATGTTTGCTGAGCGCTTCAGGTTCGACGGCCGCCACGTGGTAGTTCTCGGCGCCGGACAGGGTATTGGCCGGGCCGCCGCACGCGGCGCCGCCGAGCTCGGCGCGCGAGTCACGTGTGTCACGTGTGTCACGTGTGTCACATCTCTCCAGGGAGCGCGCGGAGGCGATCGCGCGCGAGGTCGGGCGTCTCGCGCTCACCGCGGATGTCATGCGCCGGGACGACATTCAGCAAGTATTCGCGAACGCTGTCGAGCCGAACGGCGCGCTGCGGCACGTGC
>JAFAWJ010001158.1 GCA_019242065.1 Chloroflexota bacterium | reverse complement strand
TTGGCCGTGGTGCCGCCCATGTCGAAGGCGATCGCGGCTTCCACATCGAGCGCTTCGCACAGCGCCATGGTGCCCACTACACCGCCTGCCGGACCAGACTCCATCATTTGAATACACTGACGGCGGGCGAGATCGACATCCGAAAGGCCACCGTTGGACTGCATGATCATCAGGTTGCCGTCGAAACCGGCGCCCGACAACCGAGTCTCGAGATCCGCGAGGTAGGCGCTTACCTTGGGACCCACGTATGCGTTGGCAGCCACCGTCGAGGTGCGCTCGTACTCTCGATATTCGCGCGACAACTCGTGGGAAGCCGTGACGAACCAGTTCGGGTGGTCTTCGAGCAGGATCTGCTTGGCCCGCTGCTCGTGTTCTGGAGTGCGATACGAGTGGAGGAACAGGATGGCAACGGCTTCGACCTCCTCTTCGACCAGAATGCGCGCCACCTGGTGGACTTCGTCCTCGTTCAGAGCCAGGCGTTGGGTGCCATCGGCGAGCATGCGCTCCGAGATTTCGAAGATCATCTCGCGCGGGATCAGCGGACGGTGCTTCCTGAAACGCGGATTGAAGGATTCGGGGCGATTGATGCGGCCGATCTCGTAGACGTCTCGAAATCCGCGTGTCGTCAACAGCGCGGTGCGAGCGCCCGAGCGCTCGACGACGGCATTGACCACGACGGTCGAACCGTGGATCAGCAGATCGGTCTGGTGCAGGTCGACTGTCGACTTGTGGACGGCGTCAAGAACGCCACGCGCCAACTCAGTGGGCGTCGAAAGTGCCTTGGCCAGCGTCACCGAACCGGACGACTCGTCGAAAACGACCACGTCGGTGAACGTGCCGCCAATGTCAACTCCTAAGCGCACACCACATCTCCCTACGCAGTGCCAGGATGCAATATTGCTAGTCGACTTGCAATAGCTGCACAAAGTCTCGCCACATATGCACTCGATCTTGCCGTGTGCCGACTCGCTACGCGAACCCGGCTTCGTCGTTGAACCCCAGTCGGAACGAGATGCGGCCAGCTGCTTGGCGCAGGTGCCTCAGGACGTTGCTGGTGCGTACGTCCTCCAGGAGTTGTTTCGTTCCGGTGACGCCGAGCGCCGCCCGAACCGATCCCGAGTAGTCGCGCACGGGCACCGCAATGCCCCAGATTCCCTCGCGCATCTCTTCCTCCGCCGTAGCGAACCCGAGTTTGCGGACCTCGGCCAGTGTCCGGCGCAGCCCGGCTGCTGTCGTGATCGAGCGCTTCGTACGCGGCCGCCAGCCAAAGCGCTCGACCAGGGCGGTCGCAGCCTCGTCCTGGAGTTCAGCCAACAGGATCTTGCCCACCGCGGTACAGTGCGCCGGAGCACGTTGGCCGATACCCGTGTACAGCACGGGCAGATGTCTGCGTGGCATCTGCTCCAGGTGCAGGACGTCACCCTCGAACAGGACACCGAGCATCGTGTGCACGTCAATCTCGTCTCGCAGCTGCCGCATCTCGTCGAGGGCCTGCTTGCGGACCTCGATCTGATTGAGCACGATGCCAGCCAGCTCCACTACGCGCAGGCCCAGTCGGTACCCGCCGCGCTGCTCGTCGCGCTCCAGCAATCCCGCTTCCTGCAGGGCGACCGCGTACCGATAGATCGTGCTGGGGTTCAGTTCGAGCTGAGCAGCGAGTTCGCCCAGCGTGCGGTGAGGTGCTGCTGCGCTGAAGCACGCCAACAACAACGCTGCACGCTCGACCGTCTGGCTCTTGCGCGACGTGCGTCGGAACGTCTTTACGGGAGCTGGCGCGACCATGCACCCAGAGTGTACGTGAGAGCTGGTCGGCAAAATGACTTGCAGCTATTGCAACATAAGTTTGGGATACTGCATCCTGGCACTGCGTTAAACGACGGAGGGGGCTTCGGGGGTATGGCAATCACGGCCAGCGTGAGTCAAGCAGGACGTGCCGACGTCCTGATCGCGCGCATGGAGCGCCTGCCGTTCACGCGCAAACACTGGCTGGTCGCAGCAGTGCTGTGTACCGCCACCTTCTTCGACGGCTACGACAACCTGATGATTACGGCGGCGCTGCCGTTGATTCTCGCGTTTTTCAAGGTCCCTCTCGCCAGCGCTGGCGTCCTGGTGGCGGCCACCTTCTGGGGCCAGCTCTTTGGCTCACCGGTGGCCGGCGTCATTGCCGAGCGCTTCGGGAGGCGCACCGTCCTGCTCGCGTCCTGCGGCATCATGGGGGCGACGGCCATTCTGTCGGCACTGGCTCAGGACTTCAATCAGCTGCTGGTCGCGCGCGCCATTCAGGGTGTCGGGGTGGGCGCCGAAATCCCTATCGCCGGCGCCATGTTCAACGAGTTCGTGCGCAGCACACAACGCGGGGGCGCGGTCTTCGCGTATGAGACCATGTTCGCCTGGGGCGGTTACGTGGCGCCCTGGATCGCACTCGGCTGCGTCGCCGTCTTCGGTCAGGATGACGCGTGGCGCGCGATGTTCGTCTTCGGCGCCCTGCCAGTGCTGATGATCTTCATCCGCAAGCGCGCACTGCCCGAGTCACCCCGCTGGCTGCTCAACCAGGAGCGCACCACTGAAGCGGAAGCAATTATTCGTGATTTCGAACGCAGCGCGACGCATGCTCACCAGCCGCTGGCCGAGCCGGTCGTCGTGGTGCACCCGGTGATTCAGAAGACGCGCTTCCGTGAACTCTTCGAGAAGCCCTATCGCGGACGGACGATCATGATGCTGGTGTGGATCATGACCACGTATGCCTACACCTACGGCTATGCTCCCTTCGTCGCGGCGCTGTACACGACCGTCGGCGGGCTGCCGATCACCGGCGCGCTGCTCCTGACCGTCGCCGGTCAAGCCATCACCATTCCCTACAACTACTTCGTGGCGCTCACGGTCGATCGTTTCGGGCGCAAATTCTATTTCGGCTGGGGACTGCTGTTCGCCGCGGTGGTTATGGCCGTCGGGGCCGTCCTCGTTGGACCCCTGGGTTTGACCACCTGGCCCGTGTTGTTCGTGCTGACGCAGCTCGCAGCGCTGGGCACGGTGAGCACGATCGGCTTCTACGTCTACGCTCCGGAGCTGTTCCCGACGCGGATGCGCGCGTGGGCGACCGCGACCGGTAGCACCGGTATTCGTCTCGTCTCGTCGTTCATGCCAATTGTGGTCGGCGTGACGGCTGCCTCGGCGTTCGGATTGCCGGCCGTGTACGTCCTGATGGGCATCTGCCTGGCAGTCGGCGGCCTGACACTCCTGCGATTCGGGCCTGAGACACGCGGCCGCGTGCTGGAGGACATCGCCGCGTGAGGCCGCGCTCAACCGCAGCGGTGATTCGAGAGGTAGTCCGCCAACCAGCGGTCCCAGACCGCGCCGATGTCGTCGATGGCGCGCGCGAGCGAATCCTGCTCGTAGCCAGGCTTGCCAGGTTCGCCTGGCTCGACCAGGGCGACGATTCGAAGGTCTGTACCAAACAGGTGCGGGTCGCCGCAGTACTGCTCGCGAATCAGCGCTTGACCGCTGCTCTCCAGTTCCTGCAGCTCGCATTCGAGGACGTCGTGGGTCACGTCCGCGCGCGCGAGCTGGCCCGCGACCTCGCTGACGAATCGGGCTTTGCGCGGTCCCCTGCCGAGGAACTCGACGATTTGCGACTTGACGTCACCCGCCTGCGTCTGACTCATAATTCTGTATCGTAGCCGCGTTCTTTCAGGAGCCACCATGGTTGAAATGCAAGCGCGCATGCAACACGCCGTCGAGATCGACGCATTCACCGCCGAAGTGATTCGCAGCGCGCTGGTGTCCATCACCGACGAGATGAAGTCCAATCTGATGCGCACCGCGTACAACCAGATCATCTACGAAGCCGAAGACTTCACGGTTGGGCTGTTCGATCGTGCCGGCAACACGATCAGTATCGGCCTGGGCCTGCCCATGTTCATCCGCGGCCTCTCGGATGCCATCCAGGCCAAGCTGGGCTACTGGGGTCTGGACGCCATCGAGCCGGGCGACGTCCTGCTGACCAACGATGGCTACGTGATGGGCAGCCACCTGAACCATATGATCTTCACGGTGCCCGTGTTCAACGACGGCGAGCTGATGGCGTTCGCCTCGTCCATGGCGCACTGGCCCGACGTCGGCGGGGTACTCGGCGGAGTCACGCGCGACATCTATTCGGAAGGCCTGCAGCTTCCATTCGTCAAAATTTACAAGCGCGGCATCCAGGACCCGGAGCTGATGGCCATCATCCGTGCCAACGTTCGGGCGCCGGAGCGCGCCATGGGTGATTTCCGGGCACAGATCGCCTCCATTCGTACCGGCGAGCGGCGCCTGGGCGAACTCTTGCGGCGTTACGGCAACGCCGCGTTCGACGCGAGTGTGAAGCAGATTTTCGATCAAAGTGAACGCTATGCCCGGGCCGCCGTACGTACGATTCCGGATGGCGTGTACGAAGCCGAGTCGTTCATGGACGACGACGCCATCGCGATTGGCCGACACATCCCGGTTCGCGTCCGCGTCACGGTCCACGGTGACGAGATGGAGATCGACCTGAGTGGCGTCGGCTCTCAAGTGGCCGGCTACTTCAACTCGGGACCGACCGCCGGCCGGTCCGCCGCTCAGGTGGCCTTCAAGTTTCTCACCACTCCGTTACTGTTGCCGATCAACGACGGCTCATTCCGTCCAGTACGGATCGTTCTGCCACCTGGTCGAGTGATCAGTGCGACCAAACCAGCTGCCATGCGCTGGTGGATGACCATCCCGCAAACGGTGGTCGACACGATCTTCAAGGCGCTCGCTCCGGCGTGTCCCGAACGCGTGATCGCCGGCAGTCACGACGATCTGGCCTCAGGCGGCACCTACGGCTACATCGATCCGAGGACAGGCAATCTCACCGTCGGTTCTGGCGCAGGCGTGGGACTCGCTGGCGGCGGTTGGGGTGCCAAGTACGACGAGGACGGTATGAGCGCGACGGTGTGTGTCAACGATGGCGACACCCACAACACGCCCGTCGAGGCCAGCGAAGCCAAGGCGCCCGTCGTCTGTGTGCAGCGCGCCTTGCGGCCTGACTCTGGCGGGCCGGGCAGGTTTCGCGGAGGTCTGGGCGTCGTCCAGCAGGTCGAGCTCCTGACACCCGCCATGTACCAGTCGCAGATCGAGCGAACACAATGTCCGCCCTGGGGCCTGCTGGGCGGCGGTGACGCGATGCCCAACGGACTCCTGATTGGTCGGGCTGACGGTCGTCTCGAACGGTTCGCGTCTGGGAAAGTCAATCCGCTGCGGCTGGATCGTGGTGACAGCTACTACACCCAGGTGGGCGGCGGCGGCGGCTTCGGCTCACCTCTCGAACGTGATCCGACGCGTGTGCTGCAAGACGTGCGCGCGGGATATGTAACCATTGAGGCTGCCGAGCAGGGCTACGGCGTCATTGTCCGACACTCGTCCAGGGAGTTGCAGCTGGACCTCGAGGCGACGCTGGATCTGCGCCGTCGACGGCGAAGTTCAACGGCTAAACACGAGGGAGAACGGGTGCAATGAAAATTGTCGTTTTTGGTGATCGACGTCGCGTGGGAGCGTTGATACAGGCGAGCAGGTGATCGACTTGCATCGCGCCAATCCGGCGTTGCCGGAAACACTCCGCGCGTTTGTCGAAGGCGGGCAGCGGACCCTGGACGATGCCCAGCGGGCGATCGACACCGCCTCGAGCGCCCCCGAGGGCGCGGTCATTCCGTTGGCCGACGCCCGACTGCGTGCGCCCTGGCCAGAGCGTCGAATTGCCTGCGTGGGGGGAATTTTGCCGACCACCTGGCCGGCATGGAAGGCGGCGCCGGCTCCCCATCGCTCGAAGAGGTCAAGCAAGCCGCGCCCGGGCGTGGGCAATGGGGCTTCTGGAAAGTGCCGGACGACGTGGCGGGTCCGCGTGACGCGATTCTGTTTCCGCGCAGCACCGAGTATTTCGACTACGAAGGCGAGGCGGCCATCATCATCGGTCAGCGCGGTAAGATCATTTCAGCCGATCGCCTGGATGCCTATGTGTGGGGAGTGACCCTCCTCAACGACTGGTCCAAGCGCGACGGTATGGGCAACCCGCGCGCGATGAGCTACAACCTGGCCAAGAACTTCGACGGATCGACCTCGATGGGACCCTGCATCGTGGTCGGCGAGCTGCAGGCCGACAACGTCGAGGTACAGACCTCGGTGATCGGGCGGTACCGCCGCCGGGACCGCCGCCGATAAGACTCGGCGGCGACCGGACGGCAAGCGGCCCAAGGATCTCTTCCTCAAACCCGGCGACCAGGTGGAGCTGTCGTCACCGTCGATCGGGGTCGTGGCCAACCAGATCGGCGTCTCCGACTGACGAATCAGCGAAGACCCAGCAACTCGACGGTGTTGACGTCGAGGACGCGTCGCGCGGCAGTGGCAGTCCGATGAACGCACGGAATCGACGCGGATACCGCGCATGCAGGTCCACGTACAGGTCGTTGGCACCACGCGCGGCGGCACATGCCGTGTCATGATCCGGGAAATAGGGTGGCCTTCGTGCCGACACGATCCCGTGCTACGGTGAGAGCTCTTCCAGGACCCGCTGCTTCGTTTCGACGCCCCACAACGAAACGACCACCAGTCCGATGACCAGTAGCACGGTCAACAACAGGAAGAGCGCCTGGACACCAAAGGTCAGGCCGAGCAGGAGTCCAGTAATGACGGGACCGATCACGGAGGCGACGCGGTTGATGCTGCTAGCTGTCGAAGACGCCCAGGCACGCATGCGCGTGGGATACTGCTCCGGTATCCAGACGATGGCGATATCGGCGTTGAACAAACCGCCGACGATGATCAACGTTCCAGCTGCCCAGAGCACGGGCCAGGGCGTGAAATGCAGGACGCTCGTCAGCACCAGACCGAGAAGCGTGCCCGCCAGCGCCAGCGCGTAGCCGAGCTTGAAGTACGGGATGCGCCCGAAGCGGTCCACCGTAAATGCGATGACGTATGCCAGCACCACCTGGATGGCACCGGTGATGACCGTCAATTGCAGTGCCTGATCGCGCGGCAGGCCACCCAGCTGGATGTACAGAATTGGGAACCAGCCCAGAACGATGGTGTTGGCGAAGAACGTGGTGAACTGCTGAGCGTAGACCACCAGCGTTCGCCGCCGATAGGAGGGCCAGAACAGCTCGCCGAGGTGTGTCTTCTGCACATCGGCGCGGTAACGCACCTGCGGCGTCTCGAGCGTACCGCCGCGGCGCCGGACGCCGTCCTCGATGTCCCCGACGATGCGGTCGGCCTCCGCATAGCGGCCCTTCTCGGCCAGCCAGCGCGGCGACTCCGGCAGCCGGAACCACGCGTAGATCGCGACCAGCAGGGGAATACCGCCGAGGGCGAACAGCAGTCGCCAGCTGATCTCTGGCGGGAACGTCGACAACACGGCAAGGCCGATCAGCGGGGCCAGGAAGATGCCCCAGACGTAGACGCTTTCGTACGCCATGACGACCTTGCCGCGCGTCTTGCCCCGAATGCACTCGTTGAACAAGGCCGCCGCGATAGGTACTTCGCCGCCGAGACCAACCCCCTGGATGACGCGCAGCACGAACAGGCTGCCAAAGCTCCAGGCGAGCGCCGACCCAACGCTCAACAATCCGAACCAGGCGAGCGCCAGGCAGAAGGTCGTTTGGCGGCCCCAGCGTTCCGCGAGAGCGCCAAAACTCCAGGCCCCGATGATCTGGCCGATGGCCGCGGAGCTGACGAGCAGGCCGGTGTTGACGAAGTCGATGTTCAAGACCGTGAAAATGACCGTCAGGGCCACACCCATGGACAGGCCGTCGAATGCGTCGAAGAACGTGCCGACCCCGAGCGTGGCGGCCATATGCAGGTGGAAGCGCGTAAACGGCAGTCGCTCCAGACGCGCGACGATTTCGTCGGCCTGACGCGAGGCAGGCGTACCGGTCTGAACGGCACCGTCTCGAAGGCTGGCAGGGCGACTGCTGGCAGGAACAGGTTGGCTGGTCATACGCTTCCTTGATCGATCAGTGATAGGTGGGACCAACGCGGCAAGCTTTCCCCAGGATACGACCCCTGGTGACTGGCTCAAACTATTCGAATCGAATCACCCGCGGCGACACGATCGCTCACGAGCCACATCTCGTGCACAATAGGCACGATGGGCAATGTCATGCAGTTGGCGTCGGCGGCGGCGCATGGCGACGCGCGCGGCGACCTCACCCTCGAGGAGGTGTGGGCCGCCGAAGCGCGTCTCATGCGCTATTTGCGGTATACGCCAGTACTCCAGACGTGGTTGACAACCAGAGCGGCGCCTCGCGTAAGGTTCCTCTGAAACTCGAGAACCTGCAGTTCACGGGTGCCTTCGCAGCGCGGGGTATCCTCGACGCGGCGCTGAATCTGCGCGGCAAGGTGCTCGCCCGGAGTCTGGTCGGGTACGGCGAGATGCACGGTCTGGCTGTGGCGTACGCTGGCCACGTGCTCGAGGTACCGATCGTGGTGTATCTGCCATCAACCGCGACCGAGGGCGCGCAGGTGCCGGATCGGGCTCGATCGGAAAGCGAGGCGCAGCGGTTGGCGGCGCGGCACGCTTCTAAGGAGGGGCTGACGTACATTGCTCCGCCAATAAATCGTGATTGTCTGGTGGGTTGCGCGACGATTGGCCTGGAGATCCTCGAGTTTCCTGAGTTGGACACACTCGTTGCGCCCGTCGGCTTCGGGCTGTTGGCCGCCGGCGTTGCGACGCTCACCAAGGCGGCGCGGCGTGACACCCAGGTTTTTGGCGTCGACCAGGTGCTGCGTTGTGTGGAGCCAGGCAGACGACCCGGTGCGCTGGGCCAGCGCGCCACACCGCTGACGATCGAACTCGTGCGTCGTTCAGTCGACGACGTGGTGCTCGTCTCCGAGGCCGAGCTGAACGGAGCCGCGCGAGTGGTGTGGTCCGAGCTGGAGGTGCGGACGGATCCGCTGGGTGCCAGCGCCGTCGCCACGCTACTGGGCGAGCACGTCCAGGTTGGCCCGCATGCGCGCGTGCGTGCGCTCGTGGGTTCCTCCGGCGGGCAGGGGTTGTTCGGGTGACGCGGCGGACAAGCTCGCGGACGGCGTTCATCGCTGAGGCGCAATGGATCGCCCTCGAGCGTATCAAGGACAGCGCTCGCAACCCGCGTGAGAATCTGGTTGCGATCGACGAACTCGCGGCGAGCATGAGCGACTATGGACTTCTGCAGCCGGTGGTGTTACGGCCCTCGGGTAGCGAGTACAGCATCATTGCCGGGCATCGTCGGGTGCGTGCGGCGCGGAATCTCCACTGGCACCAGATCCCCGCGATTGTGCGTGAGGCGGACGAGCAGGAGGCATTTATCCTGACGCTGATCGAAAACCTGCAGCGCGCGGATCTCACGCCCCGCGAGGAGTCCCGCGCGCTCGAACTGCTCCTGCGCGAGCGCCATTGGTCGACGCGCGAGATCGCCGCCGCACTCAAGCGCAGTCAGGCGTACGTCTCCAAACGCCTCCGTGTCTTCGACGATCCCGCCCTGGCGCCCCTCGTCCTGCAGGATCGACTGGCGGTGACCACCGCGGAGGAGCTGCTGCCCGCCCCGCCCGACCGACGTAAGCACCTGGCCGAGCTTGCCGTTGACAGGGCATGGAACGCCACGGCGGCGCGGGCTGCCGTGCGTGAGGAAAAGCGCGCATCGTCGGCGACTCCAGGCGAGTCATCGCCGTCGTTGGTCGAAACGTTGCGGGCCTTACGCGCGCTGCTCAAAGCCGTGGACCCGAAGGACCTGCAAGCTGCCGAGCGGCGCGAAATGCGGCGCGTATTCATCGACCTGGCGATGTTCGCCAAATCGGTCGTCGGCGATCAGAATATCGTCGTGCCACCCTTACCCGCCAAGCGCCCTACTCGCGAGAGCTTGCGGCGCGCCAATTGAGCCAGTCACACTCGCCCGCGGCGCTCGAGGTCGGTTGCCTCCAGGTCGAGCTCGAAGGCGCGGGCGCAGGATGACGCCGTACAGCTCGCGGGCCGCTTCCGGCGACACATAGCCGGCGCACACGTCGGCCAGCACTCGCCGCGGGTCACGTCGCAGCGGATCGCCGAATCCGGCACCGCCACCCATCACCAGCGCGACGTAAGACTCCAATCCGATTCGGCAGTCCGTCGAGTCCGCCGTACAGGCCCCACGGCGCACACAGTGTGCGTTCCTGCTGGGACTGATACATGGCCGCCGCGCGCAACTCGTTGTGCTGGGTGACCCCCAGGCCCCCGCGCGGAACGTTCGGCGCCTCCTGAATCGGTGCGGAGCGCACGATGATGGACCACGATCGGCAGTTTGGCATCAGTGGCTTCGATCGGTGTGTTATGGGTGTCGCCGTTGTTCAGGCAGGCGATGGCACTCATGCCGTCTTCGTCCGATTTGGCACCCACCCGCCGCCGGCGAGACCGACACCGCCGCCGCTCGGCTGGATCGCGCCGGTTACCGGATCGATGTAGCCGTACGTGCCTCCGCTGGTGAGGGTGGGGTGGTGGCCGGCGAGCACTCGCTCGGGGCACGCCGGCGCCAGCGCCTTGAAGATCGTATCCACGACGGTCATGGGCACCGCCATCTGACGCACTGCTGCCGGCTTGGTGGCGCTGACCACCCGGCCTGGTGGCAGCACCACGCTCACGGGCCGGAACGAGCCCTCGTTGACCGGCAACAGCAGCGGCGTGGTCAGAAATTGAATGCTACCTGTACGGCCGAGCGGCCGGCCGTGGCGCCAGAATTGAAATAGCCGCCCACCTGCGGACTCACGTCGCTCAGGTCGACGTTCATCTCGTCGCCGCGTACCTCGACGCGCACGGCAATCGGCACGTGCTTGCCGAGCACAACACCGTCGTCGTCCATACAGGACTCGGCTGCGTACACACCGTCCGGAATCGCCCGCACCGCGCGGCGCGCCAGGCGCTCGCTCTGCTCAAACACCAGCCGAACACTGGCGCGAAACGCAGCGTTGCCATTGCGCTGCAGGAGCTGCGCCAGCCTGCGTTCGCCGGTGCGAATCGCCGCGATCTGAGCACGGAAATCACCCATCGCCCGCTCTGGCAAACGCCAGTTGGCGCGCACGTTCCTGTCAGATGGCGAGGAGAGCCTCCGCCAGTTGCATGCTCCCTGCGCCCGCACTCGCAGCATCTGGTCGATTGGTTCCACCTCTCAATGCGGGTGACCGGTGTGGGGCAGTTCCTGAAGGGGCTGGCTCACCTGGACGCCGAGCGAGCCGCCGACCTGCAGGACGCACTGCAGCACACCCAATGGAACCTCTGGCATGGCAAAGTCAAACGTGCGTACCAGTGGCTGCGGCTGACCGAGTGGCGCATGTGGCACTTCGCGAGTTGCTACGTGAAGTTCTGGGCTTTGGCGCGAGCAGTGCGCGGCTTCCAGCGTTATCTGTGGCGGAATGGTGGACTGGTTCCGAACTACGCCGGCGGGCCGGCCAGGTGATCTCCACCGCCTTCGTGGAGTCGCTGGTCAACT
>JAFAWJ010001148.1 GCA_019242065.1 Chloroflexota bacterium | reverse complement strand
TGAACCCCCGCGCATCGCGACGCGCGTGATCCTGAAGATCTCCCGAAACTGGACCCCTTCGACGCTTCGCCAGCCACCGCGACCAGATCGTCCAGGAGGCTCAGGGGCATACGCCGCCGCGATATTCAGCCCGTACCGTCGCGGGCGGCGACGCGCGCGAGGCGCTGCTCGTTACAGTGGCGTTACTCCGGGGCCTCCCAACGTGTTGCGAGCCATGTGCGCCACCTCACGCTGGAACGACCACTCCCCTCGACGAGCCGTGCTTCTGGTCGCCTTCGCCCTGGCCGCGCTACTCGGCAACTCTGGCCCGGCTCCGGCGCAGGCCGCGCCCGCCGGCCAGGTGACGCTCGAGCAGCTCGGCTTCGCCAACGGCTGACTCAGACGAATGCACAATCGTCGCGTCACCTAAACTCTGTTCACAGTTAGGTGCAATAAACAGTATTCGTAGGTGCTAATCTAGCCCTGCCTGCCAGCACGCGTCGACCACCAGCTGCTTCACGTGGTTGCGTTCACGTCCGAATGCAGCGCGTTCCAAATCGAACCGGATATGATCCCGCGGCGGGACCCGCGCAGCCCAAACGTGCTGTGCTGTTGTCCAGACCAAAGGAGGATCCATGGCCCATCAGCACGCAGCGCCTCTGCCCGTCAGTCGACGTCGGCTCCTGGCGCTCATGCTGTCGGCGACGGGCGCATCGCTGCTCGCCGCCTGCTCACCTGCCGCGAACCCATCCGGCGCATCCACGCCCAGCGCGGGCCAGCCTGCCAGTCAGGCGACCACCGCGCCCGCGGTCGTCGGCACCGCCCCGGCCAGCGGCGGTACGAACCCACCCGCCCCGGCAGCCGCCGCCGCGCCAACTGGCACGCCCAAGCGCGGCGGCACGCTGCGCTGGGGCCAGGTTGGCGACATCGTCACCACCGACGCGGTGCTGTCCTCGCCAGCTTCCAACGAAACAACCGGCGAAGTGTGCGACGAGCTGATCGCCTACTCCGACGACCTGAAGCCGCAGCCGCGCCTCGCGGAAAGCTGGGACGTCAGCACCGACGAGACGCAGGTCAAGCTCAACCTGCGCAAAGGTGTGACGTTCCACTCCGGACGCGAGTTCACCAGTGACGACGTCGAATACAACATCCTGCGCGTCCGGGATCCCAAGAACCCGTACGCGTCGGTGGTCGCCCCGGGCAGCGCCTGGTGGACCAGCATCGAAAAACCGGACAAGAACACGATCGTTCTGACCTCCGATAAGCCGCGCCCCGGCGTGTGGGACTGGATGACCTTCCTGCGCATCCAGGACAAGGACGTCGTCGAAGGCCCCAACGCCAGCAGCATGGTTGGTGGCACCGGACCCTTCAAATGGGTCGAGTGGGCGCCTGGCGACCACATTCAAGAGGTCCGCAACGAGAATTACTGGGACTCGCCCAAACCTTACGTCGACGAGTACCGCATCAACATCTACCGCGATCAGCAAAGCATGATCGCGGCGCTCCAGGGTGGTGCCCTCGACGTGGCGGCGCTCGCGCCAATTCCGGACGCGGTCCGCTTGAAGAGCGATCCCAATTATCAGATCTACGACAATCACGAGGTCGGCCAGTTCTTTTATCTGACGGTCAACACCAACGTCGCGCCAACCGACAACAAGGTGTTCCGCCAGGCGCTCGGGTATGCCATCAACCGCAAGCGGTTCGCCGACACCATCATGCAGGGCTTCGTCGGCGACCCCAAGGATCTGCCGTGGACGTCCGCCTCACCCGCGTACGAACCTGCCAAGAACACGCTGTATTCGTATGACCTGGACAAGGCCAAGTCGCTGGTGCAGCAGTCGGGAGTCAGTAACCCGGAGTTCGACATCGCCTGGGCAACCGCCGGCTTTTCGGGTGAGTATCAAGCGCTCGCCACCATCATCCAGGCGGACCTGCAGTCAATTGGCGTCAAAACCAACCTGAAGGCCCTGGACCCGACCACCTTTACCAACCAGGGTCTGGGAAACCAACCGACGTACAACGGCATGCGCTTGAGCGCCGGCGCCTACGGTCAGTTGTACGAAGCTGCCTCGGAGTTCGCCCTGAGTCGTACGATGGGCTACGCGTCCAACGCCGCGGGCTTCTACGACGACAACTTCACCAACATGGCCACCGCCGCCGCGACCGAGCCCGATCCAGACAAGCGCAAGCAGTTGTATTCGCAGATCAACGATTTCTTGCTGGATGCCGCGTACGTCCACGTGATCAGCGCGTACTCCAACATCATGGCGATGACTGCCAACGTGCGGGGCCTCCGCTTCGAGCCCAGCACGTTTGTGACAGTTCGGGAGATGTGGCTGGCCTGAAGTTTTAGAACGCCTATCCACGTCTGCGGTTCGACTGTCGGCCGTTTGACGTCCCGAAGTCGAACGACTAGCGTTGGTAAGACGGGGCGGTGGTCGAGCATGAGTGCCGTTTGCGCCGCGATGGCCGATACGCCCATCGCGGCGTATGTCGAGCCGCTGGCACGACTGCACGCCGTCCTGTGCCCGCGTCAGATACTCGGGGTCCGTCGTGCGCTGCTGGCTGCCCGCGTGTTGCCGGCCGCCTTTCCGCAGACCAGCAAGGACGTCGTCGACGCGGCCAGGCTCGGGTTCGACCACAGCGCATTCAGCATCGTCTGCACGTACGCCGCACCATCCACCGGTCGCGCCGCCGGATGTTCGCAATACGCATACGGCGCGACCACCCACGACACCGCCGGCAATCGATCCGCCTGACAATCGGCAATGAACTGCGCCAGCACGTGTTGCGTGCTGTGCCCCAGACCCGAATTGGGCAGCCACTGTGTG
>JAFAWJ010000865.1 GCA_019242065.1 Chloroflexota bacterium | reverse complement strand
GCCAGAATCGTGATACGACCATCATCGTAGGCAACCTGCACGTCGGGCTCCACGGCGAGTAAGGCCTGATCATCGGTGCGCGCCTCCGGATTGAAGTTCGCATGGTCGATCACCAGGTATTTGACCCCGAACCAATCGAATACCGCTTTGTTGCGATCGTAGTCTCCGACCAGGTTGAACGACGGGTCATCGTTCAGCAGCAGGAAGTTGCTGGAGCTCACGTAGTAGTTGAACATGGCTTGCGAACTGGCAAGCTTGATGAACTGACTGTAATCCTGAGGCGCGAGGGGCCCGACGGCACTGATATCCTGCACGCGGTCGATCGACGACCAATCCGGCGCGATGCCGAAGGTCCGAAATTGATCGCCCCCTGTCGCGCGCAACCACTGCATGTACGGTGGTGGCGAATCGACGTCGAACTGCGACGGCAGCCCGACCGCGGGGAGAACGATCAGGCTCGCGTAGCCCGCCAGCGCCACGGCGAACGCGCCGCCGGCCAGCCAGCGTGCATGCAACGCCAGACCACAGCTGCCCACCACGATCAAGCCGAAGACCGCCAATCGGCCGAGCAGAAAGTCGGAACCGCCGTTGCCCAGTGGGATGTACATGCTGGCCTCAGCGACGACAACGCCGCCGATCAGTATCGGCGCACTCTCGGGTGGAAGGCGCTTCCCTCGACGGGCGAGCCATACCATCAGGACAACGACCGCGCAGACAAGAAGTGTCGTGGGGATGTAGATGTTGGCGACTTGCCAGTCCAGCGTGGCGGGGGTGCCATGCTGAGCAATCATCGTCAGGATCGTGGACAGCGTGGCGATGGCCGCAACCAGGATCGCCCAGCGCACTCGGCGATCCTCTCGATTGCGCAGGTGATCAACGGCAATCGCCGCGGCAATCGTGAGACACAGTACAGCCACGCCCTGCGAATGTTTGGGGGATTGTCGCCCGAAGATTGGCACCATGTCGAAGCCCGCAATCAGCGGGAACGACACGAAGCGCAGCAGGAGAATGAGTGCCGTCACGCAAAAAAAGAAGAACCAGAACTGCTGCTGGCCCCGATTGCGGACGCACACGAGGCCAACGACAACCAGGACCAATGGCCAGGTCCCAGCGTACGCGTAGAGGTTGTTCCAATCGACCACGTCTGGAAACGTGCCGCCGATCCAGCTTTGAAACAGGTGCCCGAACACGAGTGGGTAGAAGAAGGCGACGATGTTTGCATACGGCATCTCGATGTAGGACAGTAAGGTCCCGTTTCGGTTGGAGCTGATGCGGAGCGCTTCGGCCAGCGGAAGCAAATAGAAGGCGGCCAGGCCATTTCCGAGCACGAAGACGCCCAGCATCAGCGACATCTGTCGGAACCACGCGACGGGTCCGCTGGTGAGCAACCTGGCTGAACAGATGATGAACGCGATCACCAGGACGCTGGCAATCATGGCGATCTGAATGTGGCCGGCCAACGCGCTGATCCCGCTCGCGACCGCAAACAGCACGTACGCCCGCAACGTTCGCAGGCGGAGCGCCCGCTGCGCCGCCCACAGCAGAACCGGCAGCATGGCCAGCTGATCGCCGAACTCCGGCCTCGCAACGTGCAGGCTCAAAGCGCCTGACAGCATCCAACCGATACCGCCGACGATGGCTGCTCCTTCGGTCAGCCCGAGGTCGCGCAAGAACAGGAAGAGACACACGGCCGAAAGGTAGTAGGCGAGCACCGTCACGTAGTTGCCCAGCGAATAGGGCAGCAAGGCGCGGAGGAGCTCGAACGGCGAGTACGGGCTGCCGTCCCCCTGGGCTGCGTAGGGCTCACCCAGTCCCTGATACGGATTCCAGAGCGGCAACTCGAACGCCCGCTCGTACTCGGACAGCCGCGCGTGTAACGGCGCGCTGAGCGCGCCGGTGCCCCACGTCTCAACGCCGATCGGGATATCTGGCACACGGCCAGCGTAGTCCTGAAGCCCGGTCACATTGGGCGAACCTGGGCTGAGCGTGCTCCAAGCATGGCCTGTGACCAGCGGGACCAGGTATAAGACCAGCGGTAAAGCTAGCCAGACGAATGCGCGCCAATGGCGAGGCTGCCTCACCGCTGGGGACGGGACCGGGTCGGCTTGTGTGACGGTGCTCACCGCCGGCCGACCACCAGTCTCGATCGACCTTGAAACCTGAATCCTTCAGCCCTCCAGACGAGCGTCACGCAGCTCTAGTGAGGAAGACCGATCCATGCGCTCGCTAGGGTAGCAGGCCACGACCCGTATCACGGAGTACTGAACGGGTGAGCCACCACGCCACGGATAGCCCAACCGCCACCAGCACATACCGCGACGAAAAGAAGAAGTCGCTCGGCAGCGAGTGGTACTCGAGACTTACTGTGCCCGAGCCGGGCGGCAGGAGCAGGGCCAATCCGTTGAAGTTGCCGCGCACGACCGGCACCGACAGCCCATTGATCTTTGCCTGCCAGGCAGGTTCATAGTTCACTGCAGCGTTCAAATACACCGGATGGTCGGCAGAGTACGACAGGGTGAAGCTGTCGCGTCGTTCGTCGACCCGCAGCAGATGCGCGTCACCGGGCGGTGCGCCCGTGCCGAGAGACGTGGAACCTGCCGACTGAAGAACCGCCAGATCAGACGGCTGAACGTGGACGACGGTCTCGAGATACGGGCCGATGTCTGCCTTGTGCCCGTTCAGTTCACTGACCAGCGCGCCGTTGTTGGAGATCGCGCTGGCGCTCTGGCTCAGCCAGAAGACCGGATGGGTGATGCCGGTCAGTGCCTCGGCCACGCCCCGGTTCAGATCGGGTTGGTAGATGGGTTCGTCCTTGCTGCGCCAGAAGGTGCCGTTCAGGTCGACCTGAATTGAGGCGGTGTTGTGCATCGAGGTATAGCACTCGGCGAATACCGTGCACTCCTGCCGCAGGAATGTCGCGGGATCGTGCTCCGCTTCGCCGGGTGGGGTCGAGTCGACCGCGCTGGGCCGGTAGCGCCCCAGCATCTCATCGAGCGAGATGCCAAGCAACCGGTAAGTGCCGAGCACATAGACGCTTTGCGAGAGCACCAACACGACAGTGAGCCAGCGCGCCAGAACCACGGGCCGCGGCGTCGAAGCCGCCAGCCACACGACGACGGCAGCCACGAGCACCAGCGCGATGTCCACTGCGCCGTAGCGGAGCATCGATCGCAGGAGCGATGTGTCGATCGCTTGCAGTTGGAGGAGTGCCGCCTCAAATCCGACGGAGACCACCGTCAGCGCTACGCCGATTGCGAGTGCGCGGCGCAGCATGACTTCGCGACGTCTGGGAGCCGCAGTCAAGTATGCGTCCATCCCCAGTCCGCTGATAATCAGCAACAGGAACATGACGACGACGAGGTACAAGAAGTAAGAACGAAAAATGTTGAAGAACGGCAGGCGGTAGATCAGCCAGTACAGCTGCGACTGCTGCAGCGAGACCAGGTACAGGAAGCCGGTGACCCCCAGCCACCAGACCTTCTGCCGCGAGACCCCTCCGTGAAGGATGTAGGCGACCACCAGCACGATGGGGATGAAACCAAGGCTGAGCAGCACGCTGTCGAACCGATTCACGAACAGTGTCTGATCGGGGCCCCCCAGGTGATGTGCCGTTTGCCACGCCGACAGATTCTTGGCAAGCGAATCAAAGCTGGCCAGGGTGGCCAGCGGCATCAGAGAGCTCAGCGGCGCCGTCGGTTGGACGAAGCCGCCCGCACGCAGCCCGGCTGGATCGACGATCAGCTCCTCGCGAAGAGCGGGCACATAATTGGCGATGGAGTCGTGCGCGACCCACAGTTCGGCGCCGGTGATCGCCAGTACCACGCCGGCTGGCCACAGTCGCAGCAGATGGCGGCGAGCGAACCGCCACACGTCGAGTGGGAAGAGAGCCACGTACAGGACGCCGCCTGTCGCGGCGAGGAGCACGGCGAAATGCGGATTGTGGTCGAGTGCGCCGAGACACAGGAACAGGACCGACGCCGAGGCGTACAGCGCGCCCTGAGCGCTGGCTCGATTGCGGTGGAAGAGCGCCGCGCTGGCGAGGACCCACGGGAACCAGAAAAGGATCCACGCGGCCTGGTCCGAGTGCAGCGCATCGAGACACAGGCCCGCAAACAATGTCGTCACAAAGAGGTAGGTCGCGGCCAACCCGGTGCGGAACAGCACGCGCCCGAGGACGAACATGCCGATCGCCAGGCCGAGATACATCAGGAAGATGTGCGCCTTGTAGACGTAGATGGCGGGCACCAGCGGCAGGCCGAGACACTGGGTCACCAGCAGCGTCGGGATGCGCACGAGCTGCGTAAAGCTGAAGCTCGGCACGTAGGCCATGACAGGCGAGCCGCTGTCGACGCTGCCCAGCCAGCGCGGAATATCGCCGCAGCTCTGGTTGCGCGCGACGCCGTAGAACACGGGAAAGTTGTGTTCCCACGAGTCGTGAAAGATGAATGTCTGATAGTTCAGGAGGTGGACGAGCAGCCACAACCCGGTCGCGACCAGCGCGAGACCTCCGTTCGACCAGAGAATTCGGCCCGGGGAAAGAGGCCGCCGAGGCTCGGGAGGCGGCGAGGGCTCGCCAGTCAGGACATCTGGGCTCGTCGTGCTCACACCAACGTCCGAGGCCGCCAGTTGGCAGGGTTCTGTGAGACGCTCGTCACGAAGTTCTGCCATGGTAACGGGTGTCAACCTGTAGACTGCGTGTCAATGCGCGCGAAGCTCCAGGCGAAGCTGAACGACGAGCGAACCATGACGATGGTGCGCTGGTGGATCGTCGGCATCGTGTTCTCGATTCTGACCATCCCCGCGCTGTACTTGATGCACGATCAACTCGGGATGCCTCTGACCATCGCCACCTTGCTGGTGAGCGAGATTCTGACGGTACTGCGCTTCGGCGTGAACGATCGCTGGGTCTTCGGCAACCTGCGTCCGACATGGCGGCGCCTGATCGAGTACCACGCCGCGGTCATCACCAGCACACTCATCTGGTGGGCGATGACCAACGCCCTGCCCATGTTCGGCATCCACTATTTGATCGCCTCCGTGTTGGGGACGGTCGTGTCTGTCATGTGGAGCATGGTCACCAACTTCCTGTGGGTCTGGAAGCCCAAGCCACCGGCTGTCGTGCCCGCCATCCTCGAAGCTGCGGCCCAGCCCGCGGCGTATGCGGGATCAGTCCGACTCGACGAGGTGATGTAGAGGCACGACGCCCGCGCACGGGGTACTGCTCGAGGGATCGACAGCGTGATCATCCTCGCCCTGACGATCGCGTACCTCGTGATTCATTGCACCCTGTACGTCGTCGTCTTTCGTAATCTGCCGTCGTTTGGTCAGGAACGGGTCATCTTCCGCTATCACGCGGTGCCTGCGGCGCTGCTGACCCTCGTTCTGGCGGTCATCGTCGTCGTCACGCGGGATCCGACGACGCTGGCCGTCGCC
>JAFAWJ010000788.1 GCA_019242065.1 Chloroflexota bacterium | reverse complement strand
GGTCGACGCCGGCCACCATGCTGAGCTGCTTGAACTGCTGCGGGCTCTGCGGCAGCGCGTAAAAACCGCCAGGGTGCAGACGACTCGGCACCAGGTAATCGCGCGCACCTTCCGGGGTCGGATTGGCCAGAATCGGCGTCTCGATCTCGAGGAAGCCCGCGTCGCTGAGGAAGTCGCGGATGAACTTGAGGACCTTGTGGCGCAGGATCAGATTCCGCGCCATGCGCGGTCGCCGCAGGTCGATATAGCGATACTGGAGTCGGACACGCTCGTCGACCTGCGCCTCCTCGGCCACCGGGAAGGGCAGCGGCAGACACGGATTGAGGACGATCACGTCCGAGGCGTGCACTTCGATCTCGCCGGTGGGCAGGCGCGGGTTGTCGCTGCCGGCCGGTCGACGCTCGACCTGACCGTGGATCTCGACGACGAACTCGTCGCGCAGGGTGGAGGCAGTCTCGAAGGCGGCCGCGTGACTGGCGGGGTTGACCACGGCCTGGACGATGCCGGCGCGATCGCGCAGGTCGACGAAGATGAGGCCGCCGTGATCGCGGACGGTATGCACCCACCCCTGGAGGATGATGGACTGGCCGATGTGGTCGGCGCGGACGTCGCCACACATCATGGAGCGCTTCATGGTTGCGAGTCAGGGTGAAGCTTAGCTAAGTCCCTCATGTGTTGGTCTGGATGCGGGAAACTTCGAGTGCGTGATGACCTCTGCGCGAATCACTGAAGGCTTGTCGGCGGCCGGGCTGTTTGCCGGACCGTGGTTCACGCTGGTGTACGTGGTCGAAGGGGCGAGGCGAAAGGACTACAGCGCGTTGCGGCATCCGGTCAGCTCGCTGGCGCTGGGCGAGCACGGCTGGCAGCAGGTGCTCAATTTCCTGAGCACGGGGGCGCTCATGGTTGCCTATGGTGTTGGCGTGCAGCGCACCGCATCACGGGCGCGTTGGCTGCCGCGGCTGATTGGCAGTGTGGGCGTGGGACTGCTCGGCGCGGGGGTTTTTGCGACTGACCCATTGAGCGGCTATCCGCCGGGAACACTGGCCGTGCCGGCGCGCCCGACGCCGAAGGGTGTGCTGCACGTCCTGTTTTCGGCGCTCGTCTTCCTGGGTTTGCCGGCGGCATTCATCGTTGATGCACGGACGGCTGATCGCGGCTGGGCAAGGTACTCGAAGGCGACCTGCCTGGGCTTCGCGGGCACCTTCCTGGTGGCTAGGGCGGGCTTTGGCCAGGCGCCGCGGCTGGTCGGCGTGGCGGGTCTGTTTCAACGGCTGGCGCTATCGATTGGCTTTGCCTGGGTCTCGGCGCGGGCTTTGCGCTCTCTACGGCTGAGTTGATGAACCGGGAGAGCATCGCGGTCTACGTCCACTTTCCGTTCTGTCTGTCGATCTGTCCGTACTGCGACTTCGATCGACAGGCGACCGGCTTCGATCGTATCGACGTGTATCTGAGCACCGTGGAGCGCGAACTGGAACAGTACCCGCCGCACGCCGAACGGGTGCACAGCATTTTCTTCGGTGGCGGCACCCCGAGCTTGATGGCGGTGAAGCAGGTCGACCAGCTGCTCGGCGCAGTGCGGCGGCAGTTCGACGTCGCCCGGGATGCAGAGATCACGCTCGAGTGCAACCCGGGCGATGCCGACCTCGCCAAACTCGTTGGATTCCGAGAGGCTGGCGCGACGCGGCTCAGCTTCGGCGTCCAGTCGCTCGACGACACGTTCCTACAGCTGTTGGGACGGCGTCACTCGGCCGACGCGGCGCGCCAGGCGGCCGCCTGGGCCAGGCAAGCGGGCTTCGCTTTCAATCTCGACTTCATGTTCGGACTGCCCGGCCAGACGCTCGACCACTGGCAGCGGACACTCCACCAGGCGGTGGCGCTCGAACCCGATCACCTCTCGTGTTATCTGCTGACGCTCGACGAAAAGGTGGCGATGGGCCGCGACGTCGCTCGCGGCGCGCTGCACCTGCCGGTCGACGACGACCTGGCGGAGATGTATGCGGTCACCCGTCGCCAGCTGGCGACAGCGGGCTTCGAGCAGTACGAGATTTCCAACTGGGCCAGGCCGGGCCAGGCGTCTCGACATAATCTCACCTATTGGCGGGACGGCGCGTGGATCGGCGTGGGCGCCGGCGCGGCCTCGGCGTATGGTGGGCGACGCTGGAAGAACACACCAGTGCTCGAGCGCTACATTGGCTCGGTTTCGGCGGCAGGCACTGCTGCTGTCGTCGAGGATGAGACGCCGGATATCGCCACCCGGATGCTGGATGCGCTGAGCCTGAACCTGCGCCTGCGCGAGGGCGCTTCACTGTCGACCTTTCAGCGTCGTTTTGGGGTCCAGCTTCCAGAACTGTTGGGGGACACCGGTGAGTGGCTCATCGCGGGCGGCTACCTCGAACTGGACGGCGAACGTCTGCGCATCGCGGCGGACCACCAGCTCATCACCAACGAGATCCTGGTGCGTATCGAAGAAGCGCTGAGCGACTACGTCCGACGTGAAACGAGCGCCTCGCAGATGGCTTCGAGATAGTCGCGGGCCGGCGGACGCGCGCCGGCTGCTTGCAGGTGCTCGAGTGCCGCGCGATAACGGGCTTCGACGCGGTGTTCGATAGTCGCTTGCACCCCGAGATCGTCGAAGTGGCTGATCACACGCTCGATCGTCTGGGGGCAGATGTTGGGCCGGGCTTCGGCGTTACCGCTGTCGGCGCCGTCTTCAGCGTTGTCATCGTCGTAGATACTGCGAAGCCACTCGGGTACCGAAGGCTGGGACAGGGCGATCACGGCTGGCAGGCCGCGCTTGCGCTCGACGATGTCGGCTGCATCCGGCTTGCCTGTCTCGGTCGAACGACCCCAGACGCCGAGCAGGTCGTCCTGTTCTTGAAACGCGATGCCCAGTTCGAGGCCGTAGTCCGAAAACGCCTGGCAACTGGCTTCCGACGCTTCTGCGGCAAGCGCGCCCAGGCGGCAGGCGCACGCGAACAGCAGCCCGGTCTTGCGCGTCACCATCGCCTCGTACGTCTCCACCGTCGGGGCAGTGCGACCCTCCTGAAGCTCGATGTCGAGGAACTGGCCCTCGGCGAGGCTGAACGCGGTGCGGTTGAGCTCGTAGCTCATCTGCGCGGCCTGCGCCGGGCCTGGCTCAGAGAGGACGATCTGCGCCAGCGCGAACAGCGCATCGCCGACGTTGATGCCCTGCGGCATGCCCCACAGCGACCACACCGTGGGTCGGTGGCGGCGCAGCGCGCTGTGGTCCTGGATGTCGTCGTGCACCAGGGAGAAGTTGTGGATCAATTCGACCGCGGCGGCGGCCTGCTGCGCGGCCGGGGTGATTTCGCCGCGCAAGGCCTGGGCGACCAGCAGCACCAGCGCCGGACGCAGCTTCTTGCCCGACGGCGCCGGCGGGCTGAGGGGCTGCAGGTCGGGCGTGCGCCAACCGAGGTGGTACTCGAGCCTGTCCACGAGCGGCTGGCCGGCAGCTGAGGCGTGACGGGCGACGGCTGCGCGCAGCCAGGTGTCGGTCAGCGCGCCGAGCTCGGTGAGCTGCTGGTCGAGGTCGAGGCGCGATGGGCGCGGCATGTGGGGTGCATTGGAGCAGAGACGCGGTGCGTGCGTCTTGTCAAGCTGGTCGGCTGGTCGTCGGCCCTGACACGGCACGCGCTCGGTGAGATGCTCGACTTCGCCTAGTGTTGCCCAGTATTCTGAGCAACTCTTTTTTGGATCTAACTCGCACTCACACCAGTTGTTTGGTTGCTCACGATACTGTGCGGCGGAAGGATTTCGAGTTCATGCCTAATATACTAAGCAACACGCACGCAATCCGCCATTGCTTAGTATATTGAGCGAACCAATGGGAAAACCTGCGGTTAGAGCAGTCAGCGGCCCGCGATGCGCCCGTTCCACTGAGAAAATCGCCTCGCGCTTGAAAGTGCGCGGTCTGTGGTGGCGTGGGCCCCGCGCCGCGCGCAACCGACTACCCTGTCAGCGTGCGCGCTCTGGAACTGGTTGGTTTTGACGGTCCCGCCTCGCTGCAGCTGGCCGATCGGCCCGAGGCCCAGCCGGGCCCCGGCGAGGTCCGCGTCCGCTTCCGCAATATGGCGCTCAACCACCTCGACGTCTTCGTCACTCGCGGCCTGCCCAAGCGCCCGCTGCCCGCCGTGCTTGGCTCCGACGGCGCCGGGGTCGTCGACGCCGTCGGCAGCCATGTGAGCAACGTCAAGGTCGGCGACGAGGTGGTGCTGTATCCGATCGTGGCGTGCGGCCACTGCGCGGCGTGTCAGGCGGGCCAGGAAGTGCACTGCCCTGAGATGGCGATCCTGGGCGAGCACACAGACGGCACTCTCCAGGACACGCTGGTCGTGCCTGCCCGCATCTGCCACCCGCGCCCGGCGCACCTGTCGTTCGAGGAGACCGCCGCGTTGCCGCTGGCGTGGCTCACCGCCTGGCGGCTGCTGTTCACCAGAGGCAAGCTGCAGAGTGGCGACTGGCTGGTATTGGTCGGCATCGGCGGCGGTGTGGCCACCGCCTGCCTGCTGCTCGGGCGTGCCCACGGGCTGCACGTGATCGCCACCTCGCGCAATGAAGCCAAGCGTCAGCGGGCGCTGGATCTCGGCGCGGAAGCTGCCTTCCCCAGCGAGGGATTTTCCAAAAGCGTGCAGCAAGCCACGGGGGGTGCGGGAGCGCGGGCAGTGGTCGACACGGTCGGGCCGGCGACGTTCGACGAATCGATCCGCTCACTGGGTCGCGAGGGCATGGTGCTGACCGTCGGCGCGACCAGTGGCCCAAAGCTGGACTTGCTGCTGCCGCGCATGTGGTTTCGGCACCTGTCGCTGGTGACCTCGACGATGGGCAACCACGCCGAGTTCCGCTCGATGCTGGACGACGTCAACCAGTTCCAACTGCGGCCGCCGGTTGATCGTGTGTTTGCGCTCGCCGACGGGTCCGCCGCGTTTGCGCACCTCGAAGCCGGCGAGCAGTTCGGCAAAGTCGTGATCGGCGCGTAGCCGAGCGGACTCTGTCGACTTCCTTCATCTATAGAAGCATGCACGGCTCCGCGAACACATCGGGCAGTCTCGGGTGCTGACCAAGAGCCACGGCCTGGGCAACGACTACCTGGTGGCGGATCCGGCCGAGCTGCCTTTCGCCGTCAGTTCGCCGCGCGTCCGGTTGCTGTGTGAGCGGCACACCGGCGTCGGCTCGGATGGTCTGCTGCTGCTCGACGGCGCGCGCGGCGTGCGCATCTTCAATCCCGA
>JAFAWJ010000523.1 GCA_019242065.1 Chloroflexota bacterium | reverse complement strand
CGACCTTGCCGAATGTCAAGGGTAACCCCTTGGAGCCCCACCGGGGTTTGTTCGTCGGCTGACAGCTTCGACCTTATCGAATATCAAGGGCAATGCCTTGGACCCACCAGGGTTATCCGTCGGGTGACAGCTTCGACCTTGTCCAATATCCAAAGGGGAACTCCTTTCCCCTACCCGGGATGAAAGGGGAGACGAGGGACGTTAGCCGTAGATCCAGTTTCTGGTGACCCGAGGACCTGTGACCCCTGACTCATGACCCGACAACACTCGGGACTCGGGACTCGTCAGCTGAACGGGTCGTAGCCCAGGCGGACGGCTGTTGTGACGGCTAGCTGCGCGCGGCACTGGACGCCGTGTACCAGACAGCCCGCGCGGGCGTCTAGCGGGTGGTCTATTGAGGGCAGCGCGGCCGTCCACGGGTGGTGCTCGACGATGGTCGTCGTCGCCGAGCGTCGGCGGCCGGCCAGGAACTCGTAGACGGAGCGCGGCGGATAGACGATCCAGCTTTCCGCGGCGGCCGCGTCAAAGAGGATCAACTCGTTGTCGGTCCGGCGTGCCACGCTAAAACTGGGCGGCGCGCTGGGCTCGGCACTTGGCGCTGGCGCCGGAGCGGCGGGGGCACGCGACGAGCGCAGAATGCTGGACGGCAGATGGACGGGCGGTTCAGGTGTTTTATCGACGTCAGACACGCACGTACCAGTGAAGTGCCTCACAGACGCGGCTGCCAAGTCGGATGAGACTGCGCGGCATTCCGACCGAAAGGAGGTGAGGACCGTGCACAGTCCCTCGCTGCCGCGTTGGATCTCGGCCAGCATGGCCGCGACCACGTTCGTCGCGCTGCTGCTTGGCACGTCGGTGGTTGCCCTGAAACCGCAGCCGCTGCCGCCGGGCGTCGATGCCATCAGCTTGAACCCACAGCCGCTGCCGCCGTTGCGGACGCCAACGTACTCCTGAGTGTCTGGCGCGGGCCCGTAGACGACCGGCGTGGTTGTCGCAGGCCCGCTGCCTGGCGGACAATGCCGGCTGGTGCAGGTGTTCGCTCAGCCATATATGTACTGGGTCGGCATGGACACCGACCCGCGCACCACGCCTGAGGCGCTGGCGGAGTTCAATCGGTTCTACAGTACGACGCACGTGCACGAGGTGCTGGCGGCGCATCCGGGCTTCGTGAGCGTCAGCCGCTTCGAGCTGGTCGAGCAGGATCCGCGCGGGGGCGAGCATAACGGGCCGCGGTGGCTGGCCGTGTACGAGGCGCAGGACGAGGCGGCGGCGCTGCAGTACATCAAGGACAACGAGCGGCCGTGGCTGCACCGGCGCAAATATTCGCCGTGGCCGCCAGCGAGGCGCAAAGCCAAGACCGTCTGGCGCATGCTGTGGCAGCAGGCCAGCGCCGCGGAGGGAGCCACGCCTCGGGTGGCCACCACGGGAACCACAGACGATCTGCCCCCAGCGGCAGGGGAAGCGAGACCTGACCTGGCCACCGCGCGGACGACCGGTGAGGTCACGTCCACGGGATCCTCGACGCAAGGTGGACCTGACACCGTGTATCTGGTGGGGACCAACGCAGTCCCCAAGGGCGACGAGTTCGACGGCTGTCTGGAGTTGTATCGGGCATTTGCCCACCCGGACCCGCCGGGGTGTCCTCGCTATTGCGGCATCTCCGCCGTTGCTCCACCTGCGGACGACACTGTGTGGCGCGTAATGTACCGGCGCATCACGCTGGAGTAGCCCGCACGATGCAGCGGAAGCCCAGGTGGCACGTGGGCGTGTCGATCTGCTGCGGGCTGCGCGCCGCAGGACGATATCGCCGACAGTAGTTCTCGGCGCATAGATACGACCCGCCTTTGATTACCTTGCGCGGAATCTGCACCCCGGGAAACTGCGGGTCATAGCTCTGCTCCAACCCGCCGCCGCGCGGATTCACAGGCGCGCAGCACGGATGGTCGGCAGTGTCGGCGTGCTGTGCGCTGTACCAGTCGGTCGTCCATTCCCAGACGTTGCCCGTCATCTCGTACAGGCCGTAGCCATTCGGCGGAAAGGCGCCCACCGGCGCCGTCCACTCGTAGCCGTCGAGCACCAGGTTCTGGATGGGAAACTCGCCCTGCCAGGTGTTGGCCATCGGCTGGCCCTGCGGCATGAACTCCGTGCCCCAGGCGAACTCGGCGGCGTCGAGGCCACCCCGCGCCGCGTGTTCCCACTCGGCTTCGGTGGGCAACTGTTTGCCGACCCAGCTCGCGTAGGCCTGCACGTCCTCCCAGGCGATCTGCACGACGGGATGATCGCCCAGCTTCCTGACCGAGCTGCCCGCTCCCCGCGGATGGCGCCACTGCGCCCCCTTGACGTAGATCCACCAGTGGTACGGCTCGCGCAGGTCGACGCGCCGTCCTGGATTGCGGAACACCGCCGAGGCGGGCATCAGCATCTCGGGTCGAGCGTCGGGATAGTCGGCTTTGTTCGGCCGGCGTTCGGCGACGGTCACGTACTGAGTGGCGTCGACGAAGCGGCGAAACTGCTCGTTGGTGACGGCGTGACGGTCCATCCAGAAGCCGTCGACGTTCGCCAGGTGGGCGGGCGCCTCTTCGGGGTAATGGGCGTCGGAGCCCATAGTGAAGACGCCGCCGGGTATCCAGACCATCCCATCGTCCGGCGCCGCGGCGGGAGGCTGACTCATCGAGGAAACTGTACGATGCCGGGCAACCGTCGGTTGAGCAGGTAGTGAGTGCGGAGTGGCCCAGCATGACCTGTTAAAGTGAGCGGTGCAGGTCATCGCACACTATTCAAGTAGCGGAAGGAGAGAACGGGCGCGCCCGTGGGTTCTTTGGATATCCGTTGACGACTTGCGGGCCCAGGCAGGCTCGCAACACGACTAGAAAGTGCCTGGACTGGCGCGGCCAGCCCAGATGGAGGATCAATGGCAACATTGACAGCCTGGAAATTCGATTCGGCAGGCGGCGCGGATAACGCGCTGGCGACCCTGGAGCGGCTGCAGCGTCAGCAATTGATTACGCTGATCGACGGTGCCGTGGTGACCTGGCCAGACGGGGCAAAGAAGCCCAAGACTCGCCAGATGCACAACACCGCCGCGGCGGGCGCCCTGGGTGGTGCCTTCTGGGGAATGCTGTTCGGGCTGATCTTCTTCATTCCGTTGATCGGTCTCGCGATCGGCGCGGGCATGGGCGCACTCATGGGCTCGATGACGGATGTCGGCATCGACGACAACTTCATCAAGCAGGTGCGTGACAAGGTCACCCCGGGCACCTCGTGCCTGTTCCTGTACACGGCCAACGCCGTCACGGACAGGATCCAGGACGAGTTCAAGGACCAGCTCAGCCACATGGAGCTCATCCAGTCGAACCTGTCCAAGGAACAGGAAGACAAGCTGCGTGAGGCCTTCGGTGAAGAGCCCGAAGAGGCGGCCCCGACGACCACCGCCTGAGGCGGGTACTCAGCGCTCCACGCGAGCCCCTGCCTGACTGGCTTGTTACCGGTCATGCAGGCGCTCGTTTCTTTTTGTCCGTTCCCTGGCTTCGGGGTTTTGAGCAAGGCGTGAGTCACAGGGCGCCGACCCTCTGGGCGTGACTATCCGCCGCCCACCACTCTGGAAACTCGCACTGCTCACGCTGGCGCTGGCGTCACTGCCGGTTTCAGCGCTCGCCGCCGCATTGCCTGACAACGCGCAAACCCCGGCTGGGAGCACGGCGGCGCCGCCGAACGGCTCGATCGATCTGCAGCCTGGCGCGATCAACGGTCAGGTGAATTTGCAGCCAGGCTCGGTGTCGCTGCAGGCCTCGCTCGGCAATCCGGGCATCGACGGCAACCTGCAGGTGGCGGTGCCTGGGCAGTTCGTCGGCAGTGCCAGCGCGACTGGTGGACAGCTGAGCTATGACGTCACGGCGTGCGGGGCGGGGGTCAACTTCACGCTCAGTGGGACGACGAGCAGCAGTTTTCACGTGGGGTTTCAGAATGCGGCGACGAATCCCGCGGCGTGCTCAAGCCCCGCCAGCACGGCCGCGGCGCAGAGGCTGATGATGCTGCCGCTCGAGTTGGCGGCGCAGAGCCAGCCAGGTGTGCCGATCTTCGCGGCGGACGACCAGCCTGGCGTATCGGTACTTGCGGCGGACGACCAGCCTGGCGGGGCGGTACTCGCGGCGCAGGCGCAGGCGTCTGCGTCGGACTTTGACGCGGGGGACTTGCTCGCCAACTGGGTGCGTCGCTTCATTGGCTTCTCGGCCGTCGCCCTGCTGTTGATGCTGATCATTCCCGCCGTGCCGCGCGCCGTCGCCGTCGCGACTGAAACGCCGCCCTGGTCACGGCTGGGCATCGGCCTGGCGGTGGCGCTGCTCTTGCCGCTGATTGGTCTGCTGGTGTTTGCCATAGGGCTGCCGCTCGGGCTGTGGTGGCTGGGCGTGATCTTGCTGGCGCTGTATCCCGTGGC
>JAFAWJ010000301.1 GCA_019242065.1 Chloroflexota bacterium | reverse complement strand
GCGTTGTCCGTCAGTGGGTCCTCCAGTGCCGTGACGGCCTGGACCGATGTCGGCCGACCACCACCTAGGGTGACCGTCAAGGTTCGCGGGGCATTCGACGGCTGATAGAGCCGTAGGATCAACGTGCCGGGAACCACGTCGCTCGGCTTGGCGGCCTGAATGACGCCCGGCGCGCTGACGCTGGCAACGAATCCCGTCGAGCTGGCCCCGGGTGTCGTTCGCGTCGGACGTTGGGCCACCGCTGGCGCTACGTACGCCAGCGCCTCCGCGAGCGGTTGTCCTGAGTCGGGTGTCCGCAGTCCATCTGGGATACGCAAGGCATAATGGAGCGTGTTCGTGCATGTGTCGCTGCCAGCCGCTCCGCGACCACTGTTCGGTGTGTTGCGCAGCAGGCAGCCTAGTAGAAGGCCCTTCGAGTCGATCCCCCAGCAAGGCACTTCGGGGTGATAGATTGCCCCCAACTGCGAACCGTCTGCGGCCGCGGCGAGGAGAAAGTGGTGGGTCGCCTGGAACAGCGGTGGCGCATAGAACGGGTGCGGCTGGGCCGCGGTCCAATGGCACGCCGTTCCGTGGACTATGGTCTCGACCGCCTCCGCGAGAGGAAAGGCAGTCATAATCGAATACCCCTGCGGGGCGGACACGCTCGGCGGTGCACCGGTCATGGACATTCGGAGAAATGGTTCGCCGGCTACCAGACAGTACTCGCGCACGAAGTCCTGGCTTGGCAGGGACTCACATGAGATCGAAACTGTGGTCTGCAGTCTGACCCTGACGGGGCCGGATTCAAGGACTGAGGCACCTAGTCCCGCAGCGGTCGTGTGCACGTCCAGCGTGGCTGGCACAAACTTAGCTGCATATTCGGGAAGCTCGCTGGCGAATTGGTAGATGTTTCCGGGATCCGTGTAAAAGACCAGGTCGTTGCCGGTCTGACCCGGTTTCAAGAGCGAGTTTCCCTGTCTGTCCGTCAAAGATGAGATACCCCAATTCGAGCCGGCGCTCACGACGACGGTCAAGAATTCGTTTTTCAACGTGTACTCGGTCGCGCCCGACGTCTCTGGCGAAATGCTCGGGGGCGCAGGAGTTTTAGCGGCATTCGGCGACAACGTACCGACCGTATACCCCAGGCCGGGCACCTGAGCGGTGAATACCAGACCGCCCTCGGATGTCGCCTGGGCCGCCGTTGGCGTGCCGTCGACGACGATGCTCGAAACGTTCGGAGGCGCCGGCGCTGCCAGCTCGATCAAACCTTGAAAGGCAACACTCGTCGGATTTGCTAGCAGTACCTGACCGTCCTGTGTGCAGGTGGAGGCGGCCAGGGCCTCGAGTGCCGCTGTCGTGAGGGCCTGGGCCGCGCTGTACGTAGTGTTCAGCAGCGCGAGCTGTTCTGTCTGAACGACCTGGTCAACCGACGTACCCGAAATGTAATCGTGATGCGTACTCGGCGCGAAGTTGTTCCAGGCTTCTCCTATCTGCTGCCAGTAGCTTGCGTTGGATGCTGGGTCCTGACCGAAGGCCAACAGGCCGAAGACTTCGGCGGCCAGCAACTGTCGGGTGCTGGCGTAATGCAGGATCTTCAGCGCCGGCCGGCTGGCATAATACCCCATCCAGTAAGCCGTTCCGTTATATGCCAGCGATTGCAGCGGCTGGCCTGAGGCCAGGACAAGGGCGACGAAGTCGTCATAACTAGCCTCGACGGCAACAACTCCTCCGGTCGACGCGCTCGTATTCCAGGTGTTGACATACCCCAAGAGACCCGCGAGCGGATCCATAAAATCCTGGTCGATGGGCATGTACAAATACCTGGTCGGCGCTCCGGAAAATGGTGGTGTGGACTTCGTGAAGTTCTCATTGTAGAAAGCCAGAAACGCCTGGATTGTGGACTCGACGTCGGTGGCCAAGCCACCGCCCTGAGAATAGCCTTCCCCTGCTATTTGGCCACCCGGCATCCAGTGCGTAAAGACTTTCGACGCCTGGTCAGAGGCTGTCCACCAGAAATCTACGGCGCCGTTGAGCATTTGCTTCGCGAGCTCCGTGTTACTAATGCCGGTCTCGTGTTGACTTCCGGGCGTGATGCCCGGCAGACGCGAGAAGGAGATGCTAGTCATACCCAACGCCTGCACGGCAATCGGCAGCTCGGGATCCTGACCGAAATCGTCTGGAATCCAGCAATGTTTCAGGGGTAATAATTCCGGAAAGAGACTTGCCAGCCAGAGTTTGCCCAGCAAATAGTTACGGAGAAACCCTTCACCAGAACAGACGAGGCAGTCGGGCGAGGTGATTCCGCCGCCAACGATTCGCAAGTAATTGCCCGCGGCACGTATCTGGGCAATAACGTCGACCCCCTGGGCCGTCTGTGTCTCGACGAACTGTTTGAAGAAGCCCATTTCGCACAGCGAGTAGTAATACGCGGGACCTGGTGACGGGGACTTGCTGTCACTGCTTAGTAGTGCCAGGGCGTCACTGAGAATCGTCTGAACGGCGGTGTATAGAGAGTTGCCCGTACCGGCAAAGTACTGTTGGAAGGTATACAGCCAGTCCCAATCCATGTGCGCAGCCTGATCCATGATGAGCAGATAGGCAGGTGGCGACTGAATGCCGAGTCGCTGGAGAACTTGCAGTTCCGCTTCAGAGGTGCTCATGTCGAACGTATCCTCCTCGGTTGGATCGTACCATCCGACTACAGGATGCGCGCGCCGCGGGCGGTGCACGCGAGTAACGAATTCGGTGACGTATGCGTGCTTGGACTCTAACAGTTGCCCCATGTCGAACACGACACCAGTGCCGGATGAAAACCGCCGCGCTCTTGCACGCTCCGCGGGGTGCCCCCCGCGGGCGCGTGGCGGCCGGCCATTTGCAGATCAGTTGGACCGGCGGCCACGGCCGCGACCGTGCACATGAAAAAGGACGGCGTAGAGTGCGAACGTGCACCGGTGCGCCGGTGCATCGCCGCGAACAAGAGTGGATGTGAGGTGAGGCATGAACATGATGTACGAGCGGTGCAGCGGCCTGGACGTTCACCAGCGCAGGGTGGTCGCGTGCGCGGTGGTGCCCGACGTACGCGGGCGGCCCGAAGACCATTCGCACGTTCGGAACGACGATCGACGAACTCCGGAGCCTCGCCGACCGGCTGGTCGGCCGGGGCGTCACGCACGCGGCCATGGAATCCACGGGCGTGCTGTGGAAACCATCTTCCATATCCTGGCCGACCGCCTCGAGGTCCTGGTCGTCAACGCCGGACATGTCAAGGCAGTCCCTGGCCGCAAGACCGACGTGGCGGACAGTGAGTGGTTAGCGGACCTGTTGCAACACGGACTGCTGCGGGCCAGCTTCATTCCGGATCGGGACCAGCGTGATCTGCGCGATCTGACTCGCACTCGAACCAGCTTGATTGACGAGCGGTCACGCACGGTGCGGCGGTTGCAGAAGGTGCTGGAGGACGCCAATGTCAAACTCAGCAGTGTCGCCACCGACATCATGGGCGTGTCGGGTCGGCGATCCTGGCC
>JAFAWJ010000168.1 GCA_019242065.1 Chloroflexota bacterium | reverse complement strand
GGTCTTCGGCCTGGTCGAAAGCCGCGTGATCGAGCCGATCATTCCGTTGAACCTGTTCAAGAATCGCATCGTCAGCGTGTCGATCATCGCCATGATGCTGATGGCCGCGGGCATGTTCGGCACGATTCTGTTCATCCCGCTCTACATCCAGGGCGTGATCGGCACCGACGCAACCCAGAGCGGCACGGTGCTGATGCCGATGATGATCACGATGATCGGCTCGAGCATCATCAGTGGGCAGATCATCGGGCGCACGGGTCACTACAAAATCGTCGGTCTGCTGGGCATGGCCGTCATGGCAATAGGCCTGTACCTGCTCAGCCAGATGGGTTCCAACCCGGACTATCTGCTGGTTGTCCGCAACATGATCATCGTCGGCCTGGGCATGGGTCCAACCATGCCGGTCTTCACCCTGGCATCCCAGAACGCGGTCAAAATCAGTCAACTCGGCGTGGTCACCTCGCTGACGCAGTTCGCGCGGTCGATGGGCAGCACCATCGGCGTGGCGCTGTTCGGCAGCATCCTGACCAACCAGTTCACGCCGGCGTTTCACGCGGCGCTCAGCGACCAGGTGACCAGTGCCGTGCCGCCCGAGATCCTGTCGCAGTTCGACAATCCCCAGATCCTGCTGAGCCCGGACATCGCCGAAGCGCTGCACCAGCAGATCCTGGCCCTGGGTCCGCAAGGCAGCGCGCTGTTCGACGCGCTGTACTCGGCCATCCAGGTGGGCCTGGTCGCCGCGCTTCACGACGTGTTTTTGCTCGGTGCGGTGATGGGTGTGCTGGGGGTCATCACCGTGCTCTTCTTGCAGGAGATCCCGCTGCGCAAGAGCTTCACCCCGGCGCCGAGCGAGACTGCCGCGCAGGTCGGCGACGACGCCGTACCCGCGCTGCAGCCGCTCAGGCCTGAAGACCAGCGACCGGGCCGGCCGTCCCTCGAGGGCGATCTAGTAGCCTGACTAGCAGGCATATGCAGCTGGGTCCGATTGGTGTCTGGAGTGGCGTCTTCCGTCAAGACAAGCCCGAAGTCATGAAGGCGGCGGCCGAGGTCGAAGAGCTCGGTTACGGTGCGATCTGGATGCCCGGCGGCCCACACGCCGGGCTGGCCGACCTGCTCCACAATCTGCTGAAATCGACCCGTCGCGCGGTAGTGGCGACTGGCATCGTCAGCATCTGGACGCACCCGGCGGCCGCGACGGCCGCCACCCACCACACCCTCGAGCAGACGTATCCGGACCGCTTTCTGCTCGGTATCGGGATCAGCCATCAGCGGGTCGTCGAAGGTGCCGGCCTGACCTATGCGAAGCCACTGAGCAAGCTGCGTGAGTACCTGGACGAGCTCGACGCCGCGCCGGACCCGGTGCCAGTGGACGAACGCATTCTCGCGTCGCTGGGTCCCGTGAGCCTCAAGCTGGCGCGCGAGCGTTCGCTGGGCACGCATCCCTATTTCATGCCGGTGGAGCACACGCGCATCTCGCGCGAAGCCGTCGGCGCGGGCAAGATCGTCGCGCCCGAGCAAATGGTGGTCCTCGAGACCAGTGCCGACCGAGCGCGCACCATTGCGCGCGCGGCGGCGGACCGGTACCTGAACGCGCCGAACTACGTGAACAACCTGCTGCGGCTGGGCTTCAGTCAAGCGGATGTCTCGAATGGCGGCAGCGATCGATTGATCGACGCGCTCTTTGCCTGGGGCGAACCGGACCGAATTGCCCAGCGTATTGCCGAGCACCACGCCGCGGGGGCCGACCACGTGTGCATCCAGGTGGTGACCGAAACGCAGGGCGACCTGGACGCGTCCATGGCCGGTTGGCGGCAGCTCGCGCCCGCGCTCCGCTCGCTCGCGCGCTGACGGTGGCTCGGTGCCGCGCCAGACACATCCCGCGACGCCTCCGACAGGCAGAGGTACGCTGCTCGACCTTCTAGCAGCCGCGAGGGCGCTGGCGCCCAGGATCGAAGCGGCGGCGGACCAGATCGAGCACGACCGCGCTCTGCCGCGTGACCTGGTCGATGCGCTCATCGACGCCGGCCTGTTTCGCATGGTGCTGCCGTGCTCACTCGGCGGCCTCGAGCTCGACCTACCGACCTACGTGCGCGTCATCGAGGAGGTCGCCCGCGCGGACGCCAGCGTCGCCTGGTGCCTCGGGCAGGCCAACGGCCTGTGTAACTACGTGACGTATGCCGAGCCCAGCGTGGCGCTGGCGGTCTTTGCTGGCGGGCGGACGATCCTGGCCAATGGTCCCGGCGAAGGCAATCGGCCCGGGCGGGCAGTGCCCGATGCGTCGAGCGGCGGCTACCGAATTACGGGCAAGTGGATGTTCGCCAGCGGCTTTCCGCACGCCACCTGGCTGCTGGCGATCTGCAACGTCACGTCTGAATCGGGTGAGGACGCCAGCCGGTTGATGCTGGTCCCGAAAGACCGCGTCACGGTGCACGACGCCTGGCACGTCAGCGGTCTGCGCGGGACCGGCAGTCAGTCGTTTTCGCTGGAGGAGGAGCTGGTGCCATTCGAGCGGGCCATCCGCGTGGCGCCGGCGACTCAGCGCGAGTCGGGGCCGCTCGGTGCCTTCAACAACAACGGCTTTTTTGGGCCAGCGTTCGGATCGGTGGCGCTGGGCATTGCGCACGCCAGCCTGGCAGCGATTGTCGACTTTGCGGCGGGGAAGGTGCCGCGCGGCACGGACCGCTCTATTCGAGAGAGCGCCACGGTGCAGCTGTCCATAGCGCAAGCGCACGCGCGACTGGCGGCGGCGCGCGGCTACCTGCACGACACGCTGATCTCGGTGTGGGACTCGGCGGTCACGACGGGTGCGGTCACGCTGGACCAGCGCGTCGCGCTGCGGCTGGCCGCGACGCACGCGACCCACGAGGCGGCGGCGGTGGTGGACACGGCGTACACGCTGGCGGGCTCGAATGCGATCTTCGAAAACCGTCCGTTCGAGCGACGGTTCCGCGACGTGCACGCCGTGACGCAACAGGTCCAGGCTCGGCGCGCG
>JAFAWJ010000057.1 GCA_019242065.1 Chloroflexota bacterium | reverse complement strand
AGAGGGTCCCCTTTGGGGAGGACGTTCTCAGCCCGTCACTGCGCCAAGCGGACCTGCCGGTTTCAGTCGCGGTGGGCTCGCCCTTCCCAGAGGGGTCCCCTTTGGGGAGGACGTTCTCAGCCCGTCACTGCGCCAAGCGGACCTGCCGGTTTCAGTCGCGGTGGGCTCGCCCTTCCCCAGAGGGTCCCCTTTGGGGAGGACGTTCTCAGCCCGTCACGGCGCCAAGCGGACCTGCCGGTTTCAGTCGCGGTGGGCCCGCCCTTCCCCAGAGGGGTCCCCTTTGGGGAGGACGTTCTCAGCCCGTCACTGCGCCAAGCGGACCTGGCGGTTTCAGTCGCGGTGGGCTCACCCTTCCCCAGAGGGGTCCCCTTTGGGGAAAAACGTCTTGACACGCGGAAGCTAGCCGCCCGGATACCCAGCGGCCGGGTTGGGCACGGAACTGTACGCTGAGCAAACAGGTCGCGTGCCAAACTGGTGGCTTTTTGTTCGAACATGGCACACGTACGATGCTCGCAATGGACACGCAGCAGGCCATTTCGGCCGATAGCCACATCGATCTGCCCTGGATCCCTGACGACATCTTCAAGGCGGCCGCGCCCGCGCACCTGCGCGACCGCGTGCCGACGCTGATCGACACTCCATCTGGTCGGCAATGGACCTACCCGGGCAAACCCTGGATGGGCGGCGCCCAGGGCAAGCCCAGCGGCAAGGGCAAAAACTTCGACCGCATGATCGCCGGTGGCTTCTACGACGTCCACGACGGCCGGTTCCATCCCACCGACGCGGAGCTGCGGCTGCACGACCAGGACCTGGATGGCCTCAGCGGCGAAGTGCTGTACGGCATCCTGGCAGTCGACGGCTCACTCAAAGACGATCCGGAAGCGCTCGACTTCGTCTACACCGTCTACCAGGACTGGGTGTCTGATTTCGTCAAGCAGGCCCCCGACCGCTTTGCGGCAATCGTCCCGCTGCCGGGTACTCCGGACCAGGCCGTGGCCCATGTTCGGCGCGCCGCGAAGCTCGGCATCAAGGGCGTCGAGCTCAAGCCGCGTATCGCGGTTAAGCCGTTCTGGCACGACGTCTGGGAACCGCTCTGGGAGTGCGTCGAGGACTCGGGCCTCATTTTGAACTTCCATTCCGATATCGGACTGATCCAACCCCGGGGCACCGCCGAGGATCGCGAAACCCGGCGAATGGTGAATCAGGCCCTCATCGGCTCCATTGGCAAGATGGCCAACGCCGAGTACCTCGGCACCCTGGTGCTGTCCGGCGTGCTCGAGCGCCATCCGCGGGTCACCCTGATCATGGGCGAGACGGATATCTCCTGGCTGCCCGACTACCTCGATCGTATGGACTACATGGTCACCGAGCGCGAATACAACACCGGCCTGCCGCTGCTGCCCAGTGAGTACTGGTTTCGGCAGTGCAAGGCCACGTTCCAGAATGAAAAACTGGCCGCGACGGTGATTCCGATGATTGGCGTCGACAACGTGATGTGGGCCAACGATTATCCGCATCCGGATGGGACGTGGCCCGCCTCGCAGCAGGTCTTCCGCGATCACCTGTCGACGCTGAGCGATGCGGATCGCCACAAGGTGCTGTTTGGCAATGTCGCGAACCTGTATGGCTTTCCTCAGCGGGCCAGCCAGCCTCGGGCGGCCGCCGCGGCGATTGCCTGAGGGACCGATGCTCACGCGACGGGAGGCGATCAAGCTAGGCCTCGCGGGCGCGGTCGCGACGTTGCTCGCCGCCTGCGGTGTCGCTGCGCCTGCTGCAGCCCCGGCCACGCAACCGACAGTCGCGCCCCCGCAACTTGCGCCAACGGCGCCGGTGAGCGCGTCGTCTACCCAACAGCCAACGGCGCCGGCGCAAGCTGCGTCTTCTCAACAGCCAACGGCTGCCCCGCAAGCGGCGCCAGCAAGTACCGCCTCCAGCCGACAGGCAAAGGCCGGTGGGACGGTGAGGATTGGACTACTGGGCGAACCCACCAACTTCGATCCCCACTTCATCAGCCCCGGCGCCGTCCTGCCAACCCATCTGCCCTACGACCACCTGACCGCCTACGACGACCAGCGCCAACCTCAACCGCGCCTGGCGGAAAGCTGGAACGCCACCAGCGACTTCAAACAGTTCACGCTCACTCTGCGCCAGGGCGTGCAGTTCCACTCCGGACGCGAGTTGACCAGCGACGACGTCAAATACAACCTGATGCGCGTGCGCGATCCCAAGGTGGGTGTCTCGCAACTGCGCACGCTGAGCAGCTGGTTTCAGACCGTCGACACGCCTGACCGCTACACGGTCGTTCTCACGGCTGACCAGCCCCGCCCCGCGGCCTTTGACCTGTTCGAATACCTGAACATCGTCGACCAGGAGACGATGGAGGGTTCGGACGAGGATCGCAAAAAACTGGTCGGCACCGGTCCGTTCGTGTTCACCGAATATCAGCCCGGCGACCATCTGACCTTCGAGCGCAACAAGAACTACTGGCAGTCCGGTAAACCCTACGCCGACGACGTACGTATCCAGATCTTTACCGATCAGCAAGCGATGGTGGTTCAGCTCGAAGCATCCGCGCTCGACGTGGCCTCCAATCCACAACTGCGCGACGCCGCCCGACTCAAGCAAGACCCGCAGTACACGCTCGCGGTGCATCCCACCAGCGGGCAGTACTACCTGCTCAACACCAATACCAGCACCTCCCCAACCGACAACCAGCAGCTCCGACAGGCGCTGAATTACGCGATCGACCGCCAACGGATCGCACAATCGGTGCTACTGGGGCTGTTCGAGCCGCGCGCTCTCCCGTGGCCGTCGAACTCACCCGCCTTTGACGCCGCGAAGAACCAGTTCCCGTTCGACCTGGACAAAGCCAGGACGCTGCTGGCGAGCTCCGGGGCGCCCAGCACCGGGTTCGACCTGATCTATCAGAGCACCAGCGCCGAGCAGGCCGGTGTGGCGCAGATCGTCCAGAGCGACCTGGCCAGCATCGGCCTCAACGTCAACCTGAAACCCGTCGACCCGGCCGTCTACGTGGACATGACTGGCGGCGCCGCGGATCAAAAACTGAAGTACACCTATGGCGTTGGACAATCCCAGTACGCCAACCTGGAGCCGACATCACTGTTCCAGGTGAGCTATTACTGGAATCCACAGCGCAACGCCGAGGCGTTCGCGGCGCCGGAGTACGGGCAGCTCGTCCAGCAGGCTGCCAACGAGATCAACCCCGATACGCGCAAGACGCTCTACGGCCAACTGAACGACTATCTGCTGGCGCAATCGTTCGTCACGATCTTTGCCAGCGCTCCGCCGATGGTCGCAGCGCGAGCCAACGTGCAGGGGCTGCACTTCAG
>JAFAWJ010001164.1 GCA_019242065.1 Chloroflexota bacterium | reverse complement strand
ATCGGGAACTTGTCGATGAAGCCGCCATACACGCCGATCACCGACACCGTGCCGCCATTGCGGCACGCCAGGATGGCCTGGCGCAGGGCGAACGGCCGGTCCGTCTCCATGCGCGTCATTTGTTTGGCGCGGTCGTACGCATACAGTGGACTGTCGGTATGCGCCTCCATGCCCACCGCATCGATGCACGCATCAGGCCCGCGTCCAGCGGTGAGCTCCTTCAGTTCCTCCATGATGTCGGTCTGCGTGTAGTCGAGCGTGTCGGTGGCGCCCGCTCGCTCGCGGGCGATGCGCAATCGATATGCCAACCGGTCTATGGCGATGACCCGCTCCGCACCCAGCAGGCGCGCGCTCTTGATCGCGAACTGACCAACCGGACCGCAGCCCCACACGGCGATCACGTCGCCGGGTTTGATACCGCACAGGTCGGCGCCCATGTACCCGGTGGGGAAAATGTCCGACAGGAACAGCACCTGTTCATCGGTCAGACCGCTCTCGATCTTGATGGGACCGACATCCGCGAAGGGGACGCGCGCATACTGTGCCTGGCCACCGGCAAAGCCGCCAAGCATATGCGAGTAGCCGAAAATTCCGGCCGGGGAATTCCCCCACAGCTTCTCCGCCATCCACGCATTCGGATTGGTGTTCTCGCACACGGAGTACATGCCCTGGTCGCACATGGCGCACGCCCCACACGCGATCGGGAAGGGGACCACGACGCGGTCGCCCACTTTGAGCTTCTGGACCGCGCTGCCGACCTCGACCACTTCGCCCATGAACTCGTGACCCAGGACGTCACCGCGCTTCATGCTCGGCACGAACCCGTTGTACAGGTGCAGGTCTGAGCCGCAGATCGCGGTCGACGACACCTTGACGATGGCGTCGCGGTCGTTCAGGATCTGGGGGTCAGGTACGTCCTGGACCTCGACACTGGTCTTGCCCATCCAGCAGACCGCCTTCATGCGCGCACCTCCGTGCTCCAGGATTGCGCCAGCGGCTGGGCTGGCCTTTGGAACAGATGAGTGCCTTCGAGCGTGGCTGACGAACGGACCACCTCGCCGGCTTCGAGAACTTGCTTCAGCTTGCGCAGATCGGCCTGGACCTGCTGACGCGGCTCCTGTCCAAACAGGCGCGCGAGAGTGGCGCCCAGGCCGCCACCCGGTGGCGAGTACGCCATGTTGACGTGCACTTCGGTCCCACGTTCGCCGGGTGCCTTCACAAATCGCACGCTGCCGACGTTGTCCACCACCGCACCCGGCAGCGAGCTCCAGGCGATGCGTTCGTTGGGTCGATCGTCGGTGATCTCGGCGTCCCACTCCACACGCGCGCGCGCGCGGAGGCGCCCGGCCGGCCCTTTGGCCGTCCAATGCGAGCGTCGCTCATCGAGAACGGCGACGGACTCGAGATGGCTCATGAAGGTCGGAAACTGGCGGAAGTCCCGCCAGAAGCGATAGACATCCTCCGGAGCGCGCCGGATGGTGATCGCCTTCTTGAAGGCGATGCCGTCGCCATCGGCATACCCGCGGCTCGTCGCCTGCGCCGAGCGCACGTCAACGGCCGTGACGCTGCCCAGGGCGGACAGGGTGGCGGCCAGGCGGCCGCGCTGATTGCGAGCGTTGGCAACCGACGCGCTGACCAGGGCAACATCCATGACGTCGCCGCCGACCCGCGCCCAGAGCCACCCACTCGACGGCTTCCACATGAGCAGCCCAACGCCGGCGGCTAACTCGCGCAGCCCAACCAGGCGTATCAGGACGTTGCTCGTCGTTCCGCCTCGCACGCCAATGAGCTGCGCGACAGCGCCGGGTGCGAGGACCTGGATGGTGCCCAGACCAACGCTGAAGTAGCCCAGCGCCCGGGATCGAAGTTCTTGTGCTGGCATGGGTGGGCGGCCCGCACGACGCGTGCCACGCCAGACGGAGGTCGGCTCCAAATGGGTACCGGCCCCTGTAGAATGGGACGCGACACGGATCCAGCACTCGGCAGGCGCAGCGGCGGTACCGAAGCGCGGATCTGAGGTCGGAACACACAACTCAGAACGGGCGCGTCGAGAGGCGCCGACCAGGTGGTGAAGGAGTAGCAGCGTCGTGTCCGACCCGGGACTTCACTCGCGCCGTATGCCTCGCAA
>JAFAWJ010000961.1 GCA_019242065.1 Chloroflexota bacterium | reverse complement strand
GATGCGATTGCCGAGGCGCTGCTGGCGCGACGCGCGGAATTCGGCGTGAGTTACTACGTGGTTCAGGGGCGGGTGATGGACGAGTTCGCCCGCGTCGTAGCGCGAATGAAGGAGCAATAGGCACATGCGTGCAGCAGTCCTGGACGCGGCAAATCAACATTTGCACATCGAGGACGTACCCGTTCCGACACCGCGGGCCGGCGAAATCCTGGTAAAGGTCGGATCGTGTGGTGTGTGTCACACGGATCTGCACGTCGTCAAAGGCGAGGTGGCCTTCCCAACGCCGTGTGTGCTGGGCCATGAGATCGCTGGCAGCGTTGCGGCGCTCGGGCCCGGCGTCGACGGTCCGGCCGAAGGCACGCCGGTCGCCTGCGCCTTCGTCATGCCGTGTGGGACCTGTCGGTTCTGTGTGCAGGGTCGCGACGACCTGTGCGAGACGTTCTTCGGGATGAATCGACTGAAGGGCACACTGTACGACGGAGAGACGCGCCTGACGCGTGCCGACGGTACGCCGCTGTGGATGTATTCGATGGGCGGCCTGGCGGACTACGCGGTTGTCCCCGCCACGGATGTCTTTCCACTGCCACCTGGAGCCCAGCGCCACGAGGCCGCCATCCTGGGGTGCGCCGTGTTCACCGCCTACGGCGCAGTGCGCCACAGCGCGGACCTGCGCACCGGCGAAAGCGTGGCGGTGGTCGCCGTCGGCGGCGTCGGGATGAACCTGGTCCAGGTGGCGCACGCGTTCGGCGCCTCGCAGATCATTGCGATCGACATCGTCGACGACAAACTGGAGATGGCCCGACGCCTCGGCGCGACGCACACGGTCAACGGCGCCCGCGACAACGTGGTCGCCACCGTCCGCGAGCTTACGGATGGCGCCGGGGTGGACGTCGCGTTCGAGGCGCTGGGCCGCGCGGAGACGTTCATTCAGGCCAGCGAGGTGCTACGCGACGGCGGGCGCATGGTGGCGATCGGGATTGCGCCGGGCACCACCACCGCGCCGCTGGAAATCACCCGCCTCGTCCGTCGCTCGCAGCGCGTGATTGGCTCGTACGGCGCGCGGACGCGCAGCGACATGCCACGGGTGCTCGACCTGGCCGCGCGCGGCGTGTTCCGTCCCGAGGACGTGGTGACGCGCCGCTACCACCTCGAGCAGGTCGACGAGGCGTACACCGCGCTGGCGCGCGGCGAGATTGCCGGACGCGCGATCATCGAAATGTAAGCTCGGGGTAGCATCGTCCACATGTGGAATTCGTTCGACACGGCATCCGCACCGAGCATCAGCGCCGGTCCGACCCAGATCGCCGGCGCCAATGGCGACCAGATTCACGCCTACGTCGCTCGGCCCGATGGTAATGGTCCCTTCCCAGGCGTCGTCGTGATGATGCACATGCCCGGCTGGGACGAGTTCTACGAGGAGTTCACCCGTCGCCTGGCCAACCATGGCTACACGGCGATCTGTCCGGACCTGTACTGCCGCGTGGGGCATGGCACTCCGGACGACATCGCTGCCAAGGCGCGCGCCAGTGGCGGCATGCCGGACGATCAGGTGGTCGGCGACGCAGCCGGCGCGATGCAGTGGCTCAAATCGCAACCCTCGAGCAATGGACGTGTCGGCATCATCGGCTCCTGCTCAGGTGGTCGGCATGCGTACCTGGCGGCGTGCCGCACCCCCGGCTACGACGCCATTGTCGACCTGTGGGGCGGCGGCGTGGTCCAGCCGCAAGAACAACTGAACCCCAAACAGCCAGTGGCGCCGATCGACTACACGAAGGACCTGCAAGCGCCGCTGCTGGGACTGTTCGGCAATGACGACCAGCGTCCGTCGGCGGCCGACGTGAACAAGCACGAAGAAGAGCTCAAGAAGCAGGGCAAGCAGTACGAGTTCCACCGCTACGACGGTGCCGGTCATGGTTTCTTCTACTACCACAGCCCGCTGTACCGGCAGGAGCAGGCCATGGACGGCTGGAGCAAGGTCTTCGCGTTCTTCGACGCCAACCTGAAGAAGTAGCCGAACGGCTACTGCAGGAGGGTCCGGAGCTGCTCCAGGCCCTCCACCAGGCGCGGGCCCGGCCGGCCGAAGTACGCCTCACTCAGCACCGCCACCTGACGCCGTTGAAACGCACGCATGGTCTGCCAGCCGGGCCGCGCCAGGATCTTCTCCACGGTGGGCAGGCGGCGGACCCCGCACCAGCACGCCACCACCACGTCGGGTTGTCGGGCGACGACCTCCGCGTAACTGACCCGCACCGATTCGACGTCCAGGTCGGCGTACACGTTCTCGGCGCCCGCCAGCTCCAGGAGCTCGGTAATCCACGACCGGCCGCCAGCAATGACCGGGTGAGCCGACCACTCCCAGTGCACCCGCGGCCGCCGGGCGCGTTCGACAGGCAGTGCCGCCATGCTGGTCTGCATGCGGGCGACGAGCGCTTCGGCGCGGCTCGAGCGTCCGACATAGTGACCAATCACCCGCAGGTCGTCCCACACGCCGTTGAGTCCAACGCCACCGACCGCGACGTAGGCCAATCCGGCCGACTCGAACGCGGGCACGTTCGCCTCCATACCCGGCACGTGCAGTGAGGCCACGACGAGGTCCGGTCGCAAGTTGACCACCGTCGGAACATCCACCCGCAGATCACTCCCCACAGACGTCAGCGTCTGCACACGCGGCGGGTAGTCGGACCAGCGGTCGACGCCGACAATCCGTCGGCCGAGACCCAACGCATGCAAAATTTCGGTGTTGGAGGGGCCGACTGAGACGATCCGCGCCGCGTGCGCTAACGGTCCAGTGAGATTGGTGCGCCAGCCCTCAACTCGCATGCGTACAGGGTTACCATGGCGGACTGTATGACCACACAGCCAGCCCGTCCGTGGGAGTCGGCCCAGGCAGCCGAGATCTGGCGTGAGGGCGCCGCTCGCCGCGCTCAGGTCCTGGCCCAGGCCACCGAGCAGCTCTTCGACGCGGCCTCACTCCAGCCAGGTATGCGACTTCTGGACGTGGCGGCTGGCACGGGCGACCAGACCGTGCTCGCCGCGCGCCGCATTGGTCCATCCGGATCCATCCTGGCCACCGACGTCTCCGCCGCGATGCTGGCCGGCGCAGACCAGAACGTCCGCGCGGCGGGCCTGACCAACGTGACCACGCTGGTATCAGACGCCTCTGCGCTCGAGTTGCCGGACGGCGAGTTCGACGCGGCGATCTGTCGGTTCGGCTTGATGTTCGTGCCCGACCTGCATCAAGCCCTGAGCCGCATCTACCGTGCGCTGAAGCCCGGCGGTCGGTTGGCGGCCCTGGTGTGGGCGACGCGGGAGCGCAATCCCTGGATGGCCATGCAAATCGACGTCCAGTCGGAAATCGGCCGCCCTCCGGGTCCCGGAGCGTCGGTCCTGCAGGCGCTCTCGCTGGCGGATACGGACACGCTTGCCCGCGCCCTGACCGCGGCAGGCTTTGTCAGCGTCCAGACGTCGGCCGTGGCGACGCCGCGTACGTATGCGTCGATCGCCGACGCCATGGAGTCGATGCAGTCCACCTCGCCGGTCCAGGCCGAGCTGCTACGCCAGCTGTCAGATGCGGAGCGTCAGCAGTACCTCAGCTTGCTGCAAAGTCGTCTGCAGGCCTTTGCCAAGGCCGACGGGCAGGTCGTGATCCCTGGTGAAGCCATTCTGGTGGTGGGCACACGTTAGCGGCCCATTCTGGCCTCGGGCGACCGCGACCGGTGATACTCCGCCGAGACACTTGACGGCCGCTCCATGTCCAACGACGACCTGAACACCCTGCTCCAGCAGTTCAGCCGCGCGATGATCGACCCCACCGCGCCGCTGCCAACGCTGTGGCCCGCCGGCGCCATGGGCGTGTTCCTCGTCTTCGTCACGCAGATCGGCGCGGGCATCCCCGTCGGCGTGCTCATGGCCCGCAACGCCGGCATCAATCCGCTGGTCACCGCTGGCCTGTACGCCGCCTCGGACGTGGTCCTGGCCATCGTCATGGAGCCGATGCTCATTTTGCTGCGCTGGATGGGCCACCGCGTCGAGTTCATCGGGCGCCTGGGCAACCGTCTGGCGCGGCTCAGCGGCGCGACGGGTCTGAGCGACGGCAACGTCCGTGGTCCACTCGGCCTGATCCTGTTCAGTTTTGCGGTCGCCCCAGCGCCGGCGCGGGCCGCGTCCGAGGCGGCCGGGCACGGCTTCATCTCGGGGTGGACGCTGGCCATCATCGGCGACATGTTCTATTTCACGCTGATCATGGCCTCGACGCTGTGGGTCAGCAGCCTGTTCGGCGACGATCGGCTGAGCGTTGGCGCCGTGTTGATCGGCGCGTGGGTGCTACCGATGCTCTTCCGCCGTCTGCGGCGCGGATCGAGCAGCCCGCGGCCGGCCCGCGTGGCACCACCGCTGCGGGTGGCCACCGCCTCGGCCAATACTCTCGACGCCGCGCCGCCCACGTCGCGCCCCACCCGCAAGACGTCGACCACCCACAACGGCCGCCGCCGCCGCGCGAGCCGCGGCCTGCACCACTAGTCCTGTAGGATTTGAGGACACGATGGTCGGTTTTGGGATTCTCGTCGGACTTATCGTCCTGCTCGGTGGGCTACTGTTTGCGTTCGGACTGATTGGCGATCAGAAGCTCCTCATCGGCTCGGGGCTGCTGCTGCTGGCGCTGTGCGCCATTTTCGGGGTGCAGTTCGACTTTCCGTTCAAGCGGCGCACCGACTGACGTCCGTTCGCGCGGCCGCCGTCGGCGTCGCGACAGCACCGCCAGCACCAGCACCGTCACGATCAGCGCGATCGCCAGCAGGCTAAACAGGTCGGTGCCTGAACTGGTTTGTGGCGGTGGCGCGGTGTTGTCGAGATCGATGCGCTGGATCTGGTCCGCTGCCAGCGCGTAGAGCGCGGGCTGGGTCGAGCCCAGGACCGCGACCTGTTTGGGTGGTGACGTCAGAACTGGCATGTCTGGGCCGCCAATCTCGCCCAGCGACGCGCCGCTGGGCGAGAAGACCTCGATGCGCCGCTGGTCGGTGTTGGGCGCATACACGCGGCCCATCCCGTCGACGGCGATCCCAAACGAGCGGAAGCCGATCGACCAGGCGTCGGTCGCCTCCAGCGTCGCGTCGAAGCGTTCGATGCGGTTGTTCTCCCAGTCGGTGACGAAGAGGCTGCCGTCCGGGGCGAAAGCCAGCATCATCGGCTGGGTAAAGCCGCCCAGGTCCGAACCACCGTGGCCGACCTCTTTGAGGAACTGGCCCGTGGGCGCAAACACCAGGATGCGGTTGCGGCCGGTATCGGCGGCGTAGAGATTGCCCGAGGTGTCGAGGGCCAGTCCGTTCAGCCCGTACGGACCCAGCACCTGCAGGTTGATGACAGACTGCACCTGGCCCGTGTGGTCGAGCCGCAGGATGCGGTCGGCGCCGCGATCCAGCACGTAGTAGCTGTCGCCCGCGACGGCGACGCCCGCTGGCTCGACGAGCTGGATATTTCCGAACTGCGGACCCCACTCGCTGAGCAGGTCACCCGCGGGGTCATAGCGCAGCACCGCGACGCGATTGGAGTCCGAGACGAACAGGCTGCCATCCGGCGCGACGGCCAGAAACGCGAGCTGGCCGCCGGCTGGCGCGTGCACCAGCGTCGTTGCCGCGCGGGTCTGGACGCCCTGCAGCGCGGCACGGCTGCTGCCACCGCCTGGCAGGGGTACCTGCACGCCCGTGACGCCCAGCACGATGCCGATCAACGCCAGTAAGGTCAGGACCCCAACCAGCTGTCGCGTGCGCGCCATGTGCCCCACCGCATAATAGCGTCTGGTTGACCGACTCCCCGCCCGCAGCTACCACCACGGCCAGCGCTCCGCACGCCATGCTCAAGCACTGGCGCTCGTTTGGCCCCGCCGACTGGGCCCACGTCAAGGACGGGGTGATCGGACTCGTGCTCGGCAGCCTGCTGCCGGTGTGTCTGTTCTACGCCGGCTATCAGCTCCTCGGCTTTTCGGCGGCCGTGCTGATCGTGTTGATCTGGTCGGCGCTGGTCTTTGCATGGCATTACCGACGCACGCGGTCGGCCGACGTCTTCAGCGCCACGACCTTCGGCTTTGCGTGTATCAAGGCCGTTGCCGGGCTCGCGTCGCAAAACACGTGGCTGTACCTGGCGTGGCCATCGCTCGAGAACATGGTGTATGGCATCGCGTTTTTCGGGTCGGCGCTGATCGGCAAGCCGCTGCTGGCGCTATACGCCGAGCGGCTGTATCCGATCGACGCCGAGATTCGCGGCTCGCGCACGTTTCAGCGCGCGTTTCTGGTGGTCTCGGCGGTGTGGTTGTGCGGCCACACGCTGCGGGCGGTGCTGCGCCTGTGGCTGCTGAGTCTGCCGCTGCCGCTGTCGGTGTACCTGGTGCTGGATACGGTGGCGGGGTGGCCGATCAACGCGGGGCTGGTGGCCTTTACGGCGTGGTACCCGCTGCGCCAGCTGCGGGCGGCAGGCTATATGCAGGTAACACCCGCGCCACTGTCGACGATGGAGGCGGTGGAGCTGGCAGTCGAGGAGAGCGCCCCGTCAACGGTGTGATGATGATGGAGACAGTCGAACGCGGGCTGAAACTTGTCCCGAGGTGTGGACGTGACTGACGCGATGGAGCGTGAGCTGAAACTCGTCCCGAGGTGTGGACGTGACTGACACGGTGGAACGTGAGTTGAAACTCGTCCCGAGGTGTGGACGTGACTGACACGGTGGAACGTGAGT
>JAFAWJ010000803.1 GCA_019242065.1 Chloroflexota bacterium | reverse complement strand
ATGCTCGACAGCCTGGCCCGCCACGCCCGCTTCGATCTCACCGTCAAGGCCGACGGTGACCTGCACATCGACCAGCACCACACCGCCGAAGACGTCGGCCTGACTCTCGGCCAGGCGCTGGACAAGGCGCTGGGTGCCCGCCGCGGGATTCGACGCTTCGGCGACGCGGCCGTACCTCTTGACGATGCCCTGGCCCAGGTCGCCGTCGATCTGGGAGGCCGACCCTGGGCCAGTATCGACCTGCCGTTCCGCGGGCCGATGATCGGCGGACTGAGCAGCGAGATGATCCCGCACCTGCTGCACTCCTTTGCCATGGACGGTCGGTTCGCGCTGCACGTGCGCCTGCTGGCGGGTAACAACGACCATCACCGCGCCGAAGCCACGTTCAAGGCCCTGGCGCGCGCCCTCGACGATGCCACCCGACCCGACCCACGTCTCGGCGACGCGGTGCCGTCGACCAAGGGCGTGATCTGATCTGATCGACCTGCACGTCCACACGACGGCCTCCGACGGGCGCCTGTCGCCGACCGAGGTCGTGGCCGCGGCGGCCGAGCGTGGTCTGGACGCGATCGCCATCACCGACCATGACGTGCTCTCTGGCATCGAGGAGGCCCACGCGGCCGCGCCCCAGGGGCTCGAGATCATCGCCGGCATAGAAATGACCACTGCCTGGGAAGGTCCGCGCGCTGTGCATGTCCTCGGCTATTTCATCGACGTGACCGACCTGCAACTGGTGGCCGCGCTGCGGCGAGCCCGCGAGTTGATGGCACGGCACGTCGACCTGGTCCTCGAGGCGATCCACCGCGTCGGCGGCAGCCTCGAACGCGCGGACCTGGACCGCTATCGGCACCGCTACGCCGGCGGCGCTGCACTCGTCCTCGGCATGCTGGAAGGCGGCGTGCTGCGTGGCGCGCCGCCCGGCACGGGCATGCGCCTGCTGCGCATGGCAGCCGCCGAGCCGCGCGCGTATTCCGTGCGCGAGGCGGTCGAGCTGATCCATGCCGCCGGCGGCGTCGCGTCACTCGCGCACCCATCCAGGCTGAAACGCGGCGAGCCGTTGCTGTCCGCCGAGGCACTCGCCCCTTTCGTCGCCGCGGGCATGGACGCGATCGAGGCCTGGCAGTGGATCCCCGGCGGCTGGGGCAGCCGTCACTACCTGAACGTGGCGCAGGAGCTCGGGGTGCTCGTCTCAGGCGGTTCGGACGACCACGGCAAACGCAACGCCGCGGGCGAGATGCGCCTGGGCGCTCAGTCCGTCCCGAACGCGGTCCTGGATGTGCTCAGGCAGCGGAGCCAGGAGCTGCGGCAGCTTCGCGCAGGCTGACCTCGAAGGTCTCGATGACCGGATTGGCCAGCAGTCTGTCGGCCATGGCGGTGACCTGCTGCTCGGCCGCACGGGCATCGGGTGCCTCGACGCTGACCACGATCAACTTGCCGGCGCGCACGTCCGCGACCGAGTCGAAGCCCAGGGTCCGCAGGGCGTTGCGGATCGACAGTCCCTGCGGGTCGTTGACGGATGGCTTGAGCATGACCCGCACCTCGGCGACGAACGCGCTCACGCGGTCAGCCGCTCCAGCGCTTCGTGGTAGCGGGCGGCGGTCCCGTCGATGACGGCCTGCGGCAGCGGCGGAGGTGGCGGCATTTTGTTCCAGCCACTGCCGTCGAGGAAATCGCGCAGGAATTGTTTGTCGAAGCTGGCCTGGGTTCGGCCGGGCTCATAGGCATCGGCCGGCCAGTAGCGCGACGAATCAGGCGTCAGCGCCTCGTCGATGAGGATCAGCTCACCGTCGAGCAGCCCGAACTCGAACTTCGTGTCGGCCAGGATCACACCTCGGTCGAGCGCGTAGCTGGCGCCGACGGCGTAGATGTTGAGGCTCAATCGCTCCAGTTGGGTCGACAGGTCCTCGCCGAGCATGGCGGCGAGGCGGGCGCGGGAGATGTTTTCGTCGTGGCCGGTCTCAGCTTTGATGGCCGGTGTGAATACGGGGTGTGAGAGTTGTTCGGCTTCGCGCAAGCCGGATGGCAGGGGTTCGTCGGCGAGCGTCCCGTGGCGCGCGTACTCGGCCCAGCCGCTGCCGGCGAGGTAGCCGCGGACCACACACTCGATGTCGATGCGCTCCGCGCGCTTGACCAGCAGCCAGCGGTCGGTCAGCGAGGTCGCAAACTCACGCATCTCCAAGGGAAGGTCGTCGAGGTCGTCGGACACCACGTGGTTGGGGACGATCTTCGACGTGTGGCGGAACCAGAATTTCGAGAGCTGGGTGAGGACCACGCCCTTGCCAGGGATGGCCTCACGCATCACGACGTCGAAAGCCGAAACGCGGTCGGAGGCGACCATCAACAGGCGCTGGTCGTCCACCACATACATGTCTCGAACTTTTCCCCGTCGGAAAAGCTCCATGTCAGGTCAGACCGAGACGGGCGAAGGGGACTTCAATCCCTTTCAGGTGGTAACTCGGATCGAACAGCGCCTCCAGCTCCGCACGCGTGAGCCGCTCACTGACCCGTGGGTCGCTGGCCAGGTGCGACAGCAAATCGCCCTCGCCCGCCCACACGCGGCGTGCCGCCGCCTGCACCAGGTCGTAGGCCTCGCCACGTGACATGCCACTCTCGACGAGCGCCAGCAGCACCTGCCCCGAGTAGATCAGCCCGCGCGTCATGCCCAGGTTGCGCTCCATCGCCTCGGGCGACACGTCGAGTCCGTCGTAAATCGAGCGCAGCAGGTCGAGCATGTAGTCAAGCGCGATACACGCGTCGGGCAGGATCAGGCGCTCCGCCGAAGAGTGGCTGATGTCGCGTTCGTGCCACACGGCGACGTTGTCGAGGGCGGTCACCGCGTGCCCGCGTAGCAGGCGGGCCATGCCGCAGATGCGCTCGCACAGCTCGGGATTGCGCTTGTGCGGCATGGCACTGGAGCCCTGCTGGCCCGAGGAAAACGGCTCGAACGCCTCGCCAATCTCCGTGCGCTGCAGCGCCCGAATCTCGGTCGCCTGCTGCTCGAGCGTCGCGGCGATCACCGCCAGCGTGACGACGAACTGGGCGTGACGGTCGCGCTGCAGGATCTGCGTCGAGGCCTCGGCGGGTGACAGCCCGAGCAGCTCCATCGCGCGCTCTTCGATCTCGGCTGGCACGTTGGCGTGGGTCCCGACGGCGCCCGAGATCTTGCCCACGCGCAACTCGTCGCGCGCGAGCTCGAGTCGCTTGCAGTCGCGCCGCACCTGGGCGACGAACACCGCCAGCTTGTGGCCGAATGTGGTCGGCTCGGCGTGAATGCCGTGCGTCCGACCGATCATCAGCGTGTGCTTGAAGCGCACCGCCAGCTCGGACAGCACGGCTTCGAGCTGGCGCAGGTCCTCGGCGAGGATGTCGGCCGCTTCCTGGATCTGCAGCGACAGCGCCGTGTCCAGTACGTCGGACGACGTCAAACCGAGATGGATCCAGCGGCCAGGTGGGCCAAGGTGCTCGGCGATCGCACGGGTGAACGCGATCATGTCGTGATGGGTCTGGCGAAAGAGTTCGGCCGATCGGTCGGTCTGGATGGAGGCGCCGCGAATGGCGGCCATGTCCTCCTCCGGAATGACGCCTTTCTCGGTCCACGCTTCGCTGACCGCGAGCTCGACCTGCAGCCAGAGCTCGGCGCGATGCTCGTCCGACCACACGCGGCCCATGGCCGGGCGCGTATAGCGCGGGATCACCGCGCGGCTCCCACGACGGCTTCGACCTCGTGGCCGATGTCCGTTCGGAACTGTTTACCCTCGAAGTGGATCGTGTCAGCCGCGGCGTAGACAGCGTCGCGGTCAGAGCCGACTACCGCAAGGACGCGGCCGCCAGCGGTGCACACCCGACCGTCTTGGTCCGAACGGGTCCCCGCGTGAAACACCGTGACGTCCGAATGAAGATCGTCAAGCCCCGTGATCGGGTCGCCCGGACGCGGCGCCTCGGGATACCCGTGGCTGGCAAGGACGACGGCGTAGGTTCGCCCCTGCCGCCAGCGGACCTGGTCGGGCTCCAGCTGGCCCTCGGCGACGGAGGCACACACCTCGCCAAGATGACTCTCCAGCAGCGGCAGGATCAGCTGACATTCGGGATCGCCAAACCGGGAGTTGAACTCCAGCACCTTCGGACCATCGCGTGTGAGCATCAGCCCCGCGTACAGTACCCCCCGATAGGGGTGCCCGTGCGCGGCCATCCCGTCGAGGGTCGGCCGCAGGATCGCCGCGTCGATCTCGTCGAGGAGTGACGCGGTCGCGTACACCGGCCAGGTGTAACCGCCCATCCCGCCAGTGTTGGGACCGCGCTCGTCGTTCAGCAGCCGCTTGTAGTCCCGCGCGGGGGGCATAACGGCCAGGCGTTCGCCATCGGTGAAGGCCAGAACCGAGAGCTCGGGGCCTTCCAGGTACTCCTCGACGAGGACCGTGCTGGCTGCCTGACCCAGCTCAAACACCTGCCGCAGGGCGGCATCCACCTCATGACCTGATGTCACGACAAACACCCCCTTCCCACCGGCGAGCCCGTCCGCCTTGAGTACCACCGGCATGCCGACACGGGCGATCGCCCGTCGGGCGGTCGCTTCGGAGGCCACCAGTTCGGCTGCGCCAGTCGGGATCGCGTGATCGCGGAGAAAGTCTTTGGTCCAGGCCTTGCTCCATTCCAGGCGCGCAGCGTCTCGAGTTGGCCCAAAGGCCTTCAAACCTCGCTCTCGAAAGAGATCCACCACGCCGAGGGCCAGTGGGGCCTCGGGGCCCACAATCGTCAGGTCAAACCGCTGATTCGCGGCGAAGTCGGCGAGGCCCGCCACGTCGAGCACCGGCAGTGGCACGCTGTGGGGTGTGCCGGCGTTGCCCGGAGCGACCTGAACCTCCGCGCCGTCCGATGTCAGGTGCCAGGCGATCGCGTGCTCGCGTCCACCCGAGCCGACAACCAGGATCCTCACGTGCTGCCGACTCGGATTGTACGGTCGCGGCGGGTCATTCCCACTCGATCGTGCCGGGCGGCTTGGAGGTGATGTCGTAGACGACGCGGTTGACGTCGGGCACCTCGTTGACGATGCGGCTCGACATGCGTGCCAGCAGCTCGTACGGAACGCGGGCCCAGTCGGCGGTCATCGCGTCCTGCGAACTGACCATGCGGACGGCGATCACGTTGCCGTACGTGCGGTAGTCGCCCATGACGCCCACCGTGCGCACGGGCGTGAGCACGGCGAAGCTCTGCCACAACTGGTGGTACAGGCCGGCCGCGCGCACTTCGTCCATGACGATCGCGTCCGCCGCGCGCAGGGTCTCCAGGCGAGCCTCGGTCACCTCGCCCAGGACGCGAATGCTGAGTCCCGGCCCGGGAAACGGATGCCGCCACACGATCTCCTCCGGCAAGCCGAGCACGGCGCCCACTTCGCGCACTTCGTCCTTGAACAGGTAGCGCAGCGGCTCGATCAGCCGAAAGGGCAGGTTCTCGGGCAGGCCCACATTGTGGTGGGTCTTGATGCGACTGGCCGCGCTGGCCGTGTCGTGGCTGGTGCTCTCGATGACGTCCGGGTACAGCGTGCCCTGCGCCAGAAAATCGATGTGGCCCAGCTTGCGAGCCTCCTGGGCGAAGATGTGGATGAATTCGTCGCCCACGATGCGGCGCTTTTCCTCTGGATCGGTGACACCCGCCAGCCGCCCGAGGAACGAGTCGGCCGCGTCGACATGGATCAGGTGCATACCCAGGTGCTGCTCGAAGGTGTCCACAACTCTGCGCGGCTCGCCAGCCCGCAGCAGCCCGTTGTCGACGAAGATGCACGTCAGCTGCTCGCCCAGCGCCCGATGCACCAGGACCGCGACGACCGCCGAATCGACGCCCCCGGACAGTGCGCAGATCACGCGCCCACTGCCAACTTGCTTCCGGATCGCCTGGATGCTGTCGTCGACAAATGACGCGGTCGTCCAGTTGCCGGTGCAGCCGCACACGTCCTTGAGGAAATTGCCGATCAGCTCTGAACCGTAGCTGGTGTGGACGACCTCGGGGTGAAACTGCAGTCCGATCAGGCCGTCGCCGTTCCACATAGCCGCCGCCGGCGAGTTGTCGCTGATGGCTGCCGAGCGAAAGCTGGGCGGCAGACGGCGGACGACGTCGCCATGGCTCATCCACACCGAAAACTCCGCCGGCAGATCGCGGAAGATGGCCGCGGCGGGGTCGCTCACGTGCACGACGGCTGGTCCGTATTCGCGACGCGAGCTGGGCTCCACTTCGCCACCAAGCTGGTAGGCGAGCGCTTGCATGCCGTAGCAAATACCCAGGATGGGTTTGCCCGAGTCCAGCACGCTTTGCGGGATCAGCGGCGCGTCCTGGGCGTAGACGCTGGCGGGGCCGCCGGACAGGATGAAGCCTTTGGGTTGCAGCGCCTCGAGCCGCGCGGCGGGCGCGTCGTGGGGGACCAGCTCGCAGTACACGTGGTGCTCGCGGACGCGCCGCGCGATGAGCTGGCTGTACTGCGAACCGAAATCGATCACCGCGACGGCATCGCGATCCACTTTGTGGCTCGCTGGCTTCTCCTCTTTCGGCGCGTCCTCAGAGGTCTGGGCTTCGGCGATCTCGAGATACGTCCCGACCTCGAGATCGTCCGTCGTCGACACGCGGTGAGTCATCGATTAGACGGCGCCCGCCAGTTGCCAGCTCTTGCCCTCGGTCTTGATCGCCGGCGCGATCACCATCTCCACCTGGTGCATCTCGCGCAGCGTCCCCGCGCCACACACGCCCATGCACGTGCGCAGCGCGCCGACCAGGTTCTGTGTCCCATTGCTGAGGCTCGTTGGACCAAACAGGATCTGCTCCAGGCTGCCGTTGACACCCACCTTGATGCGCGTCCCGCGCGGCAGCCCCGCGTGCGGCGTGGCCATGCCCCAGTGGTGCCCACGCCCTGGCGCCTCGGCCGCTTGCGCAAACGGCGAGCCGATCATCACCGCGTCCGCCCCGCTGCCGAACGCTTTGCAGACGTCGCCCCCCGTGCGCATGCCACCGTCGGTCACGATCGGCACGTAGCGACCGGTGCGGGCATAGAACAGGTCACGAGCAGCGGCGCAGTCCATGGTCGCGGTCACCTGTGGCACGCCAATACCCAGCACCTCGCGGCTGGTGCACGCCGCGCCAGGCCCGACGCCTACGAGCAAGCCGGCGATGCCAGTCTCCATCAACTCGAGCGCGGCGGCGAACCCGACGCAGTTGCCGACCACCACGGGCACCGGTAGCTCGCGACAGAAGCGAGCGAAATCCAGTGGCGGCGGCCCGCCATTGGAACGGAACCGCCGTGAGGTCACCGTCGACTGGACGACGAAGACATCCACGCCGGCTTCGGACGACACCCGTCCGAGTCGGTCGGCCAGTGTCGGCGTCGACGAGACAGCCGCGACCCCGCCCGCGGCCTTGATCTCCTGGATCCGACGCGCGACAAGCTCGTCGCGGATCGGCGCTTGATACAGCCGCTGCATCAGCTCGGTAGCCGATTCGCGGTTGGCCGCGGCAATCTCGGCCAGCGGCTCTTCGGGTCGCTCATAGCGGGTTTGCAGCCCCTCGAGGTTCACCACGCCCAGACCGCCCAGCTTGCTCAGGGCGACGGCAAAGGCGACGTCGACCACGCCGTCCATCGCCGAAGCGATGATCGGGATCGCGAAGCGCTGGCTACCGAGCGACCAGCTCAGATCGACGTCGTCCGGGTTCAGCGTCTCCACGCCAGGCACGATGGCAACGTCGTCGAAGCCATAGGCCGGTCGTAAGCGGCTCGTCAGAGGCGCTTTCGCTTCAACTTCCTCACGGCCGAAGGACGCGACACTCTCACGAACAGCAGTAGTCATAGGGCAGCTCTCCCGGCGATACAAAAGCGCCCCGGAGCGTTCTCAGGCTCACGGGGCGCAACAGCGAACAAATCGGTGGCAGGTGGCGCACAGCGCTCGACCTGCCACACGCTGCGGTCAGCGTGGTGGTGGTGCCGGTAGCGCACCACCTTCCTCGGGTACCTCCCGCTGAGCTGACCGCGATCCATGCTTGATACTAAGGCACCCGTGTCCGGGAGGAAAACAACCAGCCGGCGCACACTTGGCGTCCGCACGCGCACACTTGGCGTCCGCACGCGAGTGAAGCCGTTTGTATACTTCGGGAAATTCCGAAGGCTAAGAAAGAAGCTTGGGAACGCTGTACGTGGTGGCCACACCCATCGGCAATCTTGAAGACGTGACGCTGCGTGCCCTGCGCGTGCTGCGCGAAGTGCCGCTGGTGGCCGCCGAGGACACACGCGTCACACGTACGCTGTTCCGTGCCTATGACATCCATACGCCGCTCGCCAGCTTCCACGAATTCACCTCGACCGCTCGCCGCGGCCGACTCCTCGAGCGACTGGAGGATGGCGACGTGGCGCTGGTGACCGACGCGGGCACACCGGCCGTATCTGATCCCGGCTACCCACTGATCCGCGATGCACTCACGGCTGGCTATCAGGTGGTGCCAGTGCCCGGCGCCTCCAGCGTGACCACCGCCCTGATGGCGGCTGGCCTCCCGACGCACGCCTTCTGCTTCGAAGGCTTCCTGCCACGCACCAGCGCCGCGCGTCGCAAACTGTTCGCGCGCCACCTCGACAGTCAGTCCACGCTGGTCGTCTTCGAGTCACCGCATCGCATCGTGTCGAGCCTGACGGACCTGGTCGCCGCGCTCGGCGCCGAGCGTGCCGTGGCGGTTGGCCGCGAGCTGACCAAACATTTCGAGGAGTTCTTTCGCGGCACGGCGGCCGATGCCCTGGCCCACTTCTCGGGGCACGTGCCGCGCGGCGAATTCACGCTGCTGGTCGGCGGCGCCGGTGCGCCCATCCCCGGACGCGCCGCGTGAACACACGGGGCCTGGTCGATACACATGCCCATCTGATGGACTCCGCCTTCGACGCGGACCGCCCGGCTGTGCTCGATCGAGCGCGTGCCGCCGGAGTCACCGCCATGCTGCTCGTCGGCTACGACCTGGCCACCAGCCGTGCAGCCGTCGAGCTGGCTCGCGCGCTGCCGCAGACGTGGGCGTCCGTTGGCATTCATCCGAACTCGGCCGCCCAGGCGTCCGAGGCGGATTTTGAAGCAGTCGCCGAACTTGCCGAGGCGCCCGAGGTCGTCGCGATAGGCGAGACAGGCCTGGATACATATCGGCACTTCACCTCGCCTGAGCGTCAGCGGCAGGCGTTCGCCTGGCATCTCGATCTGGCACGCCGACTCGATCTGCCCGTTATCGTGCACAATCGCCAGGCCGACGCCGACGTCGCCTCGATGATCGCGGGCCGAGGCGTGCACGGAATCCTCCACTGTTTCAGCTCCAATGACGCCCACTTCCTGGACGCTATGCTCGACGCGGGCTTCTACGTCTCCTTCGCAGGCACCGTGACATTCAAGAACGCCCCGCCTTTACGTGAGATGGTCCATCGCGTACCGCGCGATCGGCTCCTGGTGGAGACCGACTGCCCTTACCTGGCGCCCGAGCCGCACCGCGGCCGCCGCAACGAGCCTGCCTATGTGCGTGACACGGCCGCCTGTGTGGCAAGCGTGCTCGAGGTTCCCCTCGACGCACTGGTCGACACGCTGTGGACCAACACGTTCGAGCTCTTGAACGTGTCGGCGAGGATTGCGGCGTGAGCTCCACTGTCAGTACGCAGTCGCAACCGGATGCGATCGGCACCGTCCTGGCCCTGGTTCAACCTGGCCTGACGCGCGTCCACAGCTCGCTCGGCCAACTGGCAGAGACCGACGACGCGATCCTGGCGCCCATGCTGTCGGCCGTCTTGCCTGGCTCGGGCAAGCGGCTGCGACCGGCGCTGGCGCTGCTGATTGGCCGCATGTCGGCTGGCGCGACAGTCGATGTGGACGCGGACGCGCTCAACCAGATGGCCGTCGGCGTCGAGTTGCTGCACACCGCGAGTCTGGTGCACGACGACATCGTCGACGAATCGGATACGCGCCGTGGCGGAGCCACGCTGTACGCCCGCGTCGGCAATGCACTGGCGGTGCTCGTAGGCGACTATCTCTTCTCTCAGGCTGCGCAGGCGTGCGTCGCCACGGGCAATCTCGAGGTCGTGCGCCTGTTCGCCGAGACGCTGGGAGCGATGGCCCAGGGACAGATCGACGACGCCAATCGTGCCCTCGGTGGGCGGCACAGCTGGGAATCGCTCAGTCGCGACCGCTACTACCGCACCATTGGTGGCAAGACGGCCTCGCTGTTCGTGCTGGCGTGCCAAGGCACTGGACAGCTTGTCGGGCTGTCGGCCGCGCAGATCGCCGCCTTGCGCGTGTATGGCGAAAACCTGGGACTGGCCTTTCAGGTCTTCGACGACATTCTCGACTTCACGGCCACTGAAGAGGAATTGGGCAAGCCCGTCGGCAGCGACCTGCGCCAGGGGACGATCACCCTGCCCGTGATCCTGATGCGCGACGTGGCCGACGGCCGGTTCCGCGCCGCGTTCGAGACCGAGGACGTCGACCTGCAGGTTCGTCTTGTCCAGGAGAGCGGCGCGATTCCGCTGGCGCTGTCCGAAGCCGAAGCGCTGGTCGCGCGTGCCCGCGGCGCGCTCACCGAGTTTTCGCCCAGCACCGAGCGCGACGCGTTAGACGCGCTGGCTGCCTTCGTGACCCACCGCGACCGCTAAGTCAGGTCGCTAGGAGCGATCGCCGCGGAACATGCGCCGGATTTTGTCCAGCCACCGCTCGCCGTAGGGGCTGCCATAGCTCACGCGCTCGCCGCGCCACATGCTTGAGCTGCTCCGCGAGCGACCGCGCGTCAGCGAGCTGATGATCGCCATGACTAGCAAGACGATGCCGACCACGAACACGGGCTGCGCCAGCACCCGCGCGAGCATCACGCCGCTGACGATCGGCAAGGTCATCAGCCATCCCATGAGCAACAGCGCCATCGCCCAGCCGCCGAGCGTCTCGGCAGGCGGCAGCCCGATGTGGATCCCCCGCACGCGGTTCCACAGTCGCCGCATCGTCCGCTTCACGCGATAGCCGAACGACTGATGCTCGAGGCGACGCTCCGCCAACCGAATGATGTCGTCGATCTCGCGCTGGAAGCGATCGGGCGGAGGAGAGGAGGGCATGGCGCGTCTTTGCGACCGGGCTTGGATTATACGGTGCAAGAGGCGTCCACAGGGGGTTCAACGGACCAGTGTTTACGTTCCCGCCTGCACCGCCTGGACGAAGTCTCCCTGCACCCAGCCCTTGAGCGTGTGGTCGGGTGTTTCGATCTCACGCCAGGGCCGCGCGGCGACGGTCTGGTCGTTGCCCGTGAGCAAGACGACGGCGCCTTCGCGCAGCACGCCTGCGCGCGCGGACTCCGGACCAGGCTGCTCACGCACGGTGACGCCGAGTCCATTGGTGCCGCTGATGCGCGCTTGCTGGAGCTGCGGCGTGGCGGTCGGTTCAGGAGTGGGGGGCTGGGACGGCGTCGGCTGCGCGGTGGGCACGCTGGCGGCGGCAATCGGCGCGGGCGTGAGCGTGGGTTGGCTGGTGCTGGCGATGGTGACTCGCGGTGTGACCGCGGGCGTGGGCTCGAGCGTTGGCGCCGCGGTGGGCGTGCTGGCGGCAGCGCGGGGTGGCAGCGCGCGACCCGCGTTGAGCACGGCGAGGGCGGCCACCGCGCTGACCAGGGCCAGCAGCAGCACGCTGCTGACCACCTGCCAGATGGTCAGCCGCACGCGGCCGCCGCGGGTCAGAAACGGGCGGCCGCACCAGTTGCACTCGGTGGATCCGCTCGGATTCTTGCCGCC
>JAFAWJ010000766.1 GCA_019242065.1 Chloroflexota bacterium | reverse complement strand
AGAACAGCCAGTCACGCATGCGGTAGTTGACCTGACGGCGACCGACGCCGCGTTCTTCGAACCAGTCCGCGATCCGCTCCCAGGCCTCTTCGCTGTCGAGGCCGTTGAACTGTCCGGAGTTGACCATGATGCCCGCGTCGACGTACGCCGTGTCATCTGGCAACTGGTCAGCGGTGATGTCGTCGGGCGCCTCAGGCGGACGCACGACGACGCGAATCGGCAGGCCCAGCTTGCGGGCAAACTCCCAGTCCCGCTCGTCCGAAGCAGGCACGGCCATGATTGCGCCGGTGCCGTACTGGGCCAGGACGTAATCCGCGATCCAGATCGGCAGGCGCTCACCGTTGGCCGGATTGATCGCAAAGCTGCCGATCGGCACGCCCGTTTTTTCACGCTCGGTCGACATGCGCTCGATGTCGGACGCCTGGCGCGTCCGCTCGATATACGCGGCCACCTCCGCTCGGCGCTCAGCTGTCGTCAGGCGCTGCACCAGCGGATGTTCGGGGGCGAGCACGACGTAGGTCATGCCAAAGACGGTGTCCACCCGCGTGGTGAAGACGGAGATCTGCGTGTCAGGGTCGCCGTCGACGGCCAGGTTGAACTCGACGCCCTCGGAGCGTCCAATCCAGTTCGTCTGCATCGAGACGATGCGCTCGGGCTATTCGATCTCCGAAAAGTCGAGCAGGTCCTCGGCGTACTTCGTGATCCGGAAAAACCATTGCTCCAGGTCGCGCCGTGTGACGGGCGCCTCGCACCGCCAGCAGCGGCCGTTGTGCACCTGCTCGTTGGCCAGCACGCCATGATTTGGGCACCAGTTGACGGGCGCCTTCTGACGGTAGGCCAGGCCTTGCTTCAGGAATTGCAGGAACAACCACTGGTTCCAGCGGTAGTACTCCGGCAGGCAGGTGGCGACTTCCTTCGACCAGTCGTACGCGCCGCCCATCTTCCGCCACTGGCCCTCCATGCGGCGGATGTTGTCCATGGTCCACGTATACGGGTGGATGCCACTCTTGATCGCGGCAGCCTCGGCCGGCAGGCCGAAGGCATCGAAGCCCGGCGGGAACAGGACGTTGAAGCCCTGCATGCGCTTGAAGCGAGCCTGGACGTCGGCCAGCGCGAAATTCCACCAGTGCCCCAGATGCAGGTCGCCGCTGGTATACGGGAACATCACCATGGCGAAGTACTTGGGGCGTGCGGCGTCCGTGTCCGCTGGGACGTCCGCCTCGTAGAGTCTGTCTGCCTCCCAGCGCTGCTGCCACTTCGGTTCGATCGAGCGGTGATCGAAGGTCTGGGGACGGCCGGGCGCTGGGCGCGAACCAGTTGTGGTCATTGCGCGGGCCATAATCACGCAATTGTATGAACTCGCGATTGGTTTACGACTCTGATGCGCCGTTGTCGAAGCCGCCTCGCAAGGACAGGGCCCCATCGGGGCAGCCTGGTCCGAATCTCAACGTCCCAAGAGACGGGGTCGTGCGCCTGCTGCGGGATCGAAAGGGACGCGGCGGCAAGACGGTGACGCTGGTCGCGGGCGTCAGCGGCCCGCCGGCGACGCTGACGGCGCTGGCGAGCGACCTGAAGCGACTGTGCGGCACCGGCGGCACCGTCCGCGGCGACGTGATCGAGATCCAGGGCGACGTGCGCGAGCGGATCAAGCCCGAGCTCGAGCGCCGCGGCTATACGGTCAAGCTCGCCGGGGGCTAAGTACCCTGGGTCACCCACGCCTTGTAGATATCGCGCCCGCCGAACCAACCGTTGTAGTTGTTCGGATAGTTCTGGACGTTCTTGCGTGCCGACGCGACCTGTGACTGGCTGTACAGCACGAGCATCGGCTGGTCCTGCAGCAGGATGGTCTGCGCGTCCGTATAGGCCTTGGCGCGCGCCGCCTGATCCAGGTTGGTGCGCCCGTCGTCCAGCGCCTTGTCCATCGCCGGGTTGCTGTACTTGGCGAAGTTGAAACCAGCGCCTGAATACAACAACGGATACATGTTGCCGTCCGGGTCCACGGAGCCGCTCCAACCCAGGCACAGGGCGTCATACGCGCCTGAGTTGCCGTTGGCCACGACGGTGGCAAATTCGATGAGCTGGATGTCCATGTCGAAGCCGGCATCCTTGATCTGATCCTTCATCAGCTCGGCGACCTGTTGCAGCATCGGTGAGGCATTCGAGATCTGCATGGTGAAGCTGACGTTGCTCACGCCCGCAGAGGCTAGCTCTTGCTTGGCTTTGTCGATGTCGCGGGCGTCGTACTGGGTGTTCTTCACGAATGCCCACGGCACCGATGGCGGAACGGGCAGCGCCAGCGGGACGCCGTGGCCGAAGTTCACCGTCTGATTGATCTGACTGCGGTCGATGGCATAGGCCAGGGCGCGCCGCACGGCCGGATTGTCGAAGGGTGGCTTGCTGGTGTTCAGGTCGACGAACTGGAACCCCAGTCCGGGTATCTCGGTGCTGGTCAGGTCCGGCGACTGGAGTAGCGAGTCTATCTGCGACGGCGGCGGATTGCCTGCCATCGCATCGGCGTCACCCGTCTTCAGGTTGGTCAGGCGCACGTTCTCGTCGGGGAAGGGCTTGAAGATGACCTTGTCCAGGTACGGCAACTGGGTGCCGTCCGCATCTTTGCCCCAGAAGTCAGGATTGCGTTCGAGGATGATCTGGTTGTCGGGCTCCCAGGAGACGAACTTGAACGGGCCGCTGCCGGCGCCGGTCAGGTCGCGCTGGAGGTTGTCGCCAAGCTTTTGGATGGCGGTCGGGCTCAGGATGAAGCCGGCACCGGACGTCAGTCGGCTGGTGAAGGGTGCAAACGGCGCCGAGAGGGTGATCTGGACGGTCTGTGGATCCGGAGTCTGGATGTCGGTGATGGGCTTGACGTCCTGACTGTTCGTGGACGACGGGTCGTTGATCTGGCGCTCGAGGTTGAACTTGACCGCGGCCGAGTCCAGGGGGGTGCCGTCCTGAAACTTGATGCCGGACTTCAAAGTGAAGACGTACACGTTCGGCTCGGGGTTTTCGGTTTTGTCGACCAGGCGGCCGACAACCTGGCCCTTGTTGTCGATTTCGAAGAGCGTGTCGGAGACAAGTGAGAGGATGTCGTTGCTGTACACGTCCTGCGACTTGTTCGGGTCGAAGGTCGTGGCGTCGCGCTGAGTGGCGACCACGAGCTGGCCGCCCTTGATGGGCTTGCCGGCGGCGGTGGTCTGGGCGGCGGTAGTGGCAGCCACGGTGGGTTGCGCGCCCGCACCGGCCGGCGCCGCTGTCGCCTGCGCTCCGGTCGTGGCTGACGTCGTCGTGGCCTGCGCACCGGCACCCGCTGGCGCGGTGGTGGCCTGGGCGGCCGCCGGCGTCGACTGTGTCGCCGGGGCTGAGGTCCCCTGGGCAGCCGTGGCAGGCGCCGTGGTTGCGGCCCCGCCGCTCGCCGCGGGGCTGCCCGCGGGCCCGCACGCGGTGGCGAACAGCCCCACGGCGAGGACGAGGGGGCCAATGGCACTGAGCTTCATGTCAGGCTCCTTTCAGTTGATCCGCAGGCGCGGGTCGAGCGCGTCTCGCAACGCATCGCCCAGCATCGAAAATGAAAAGACGGTCAGGAAAATAGCCAGGCCAGGTCCAAACGACAGCCACGGCGCCTGGCCCAGCACGCCAGAAGCGGTATTGATCATCGACCCCCAATCCGGATCGGGCGGCTGGGGTCCGACGCCGATATACCCGAGTGCGGCTAGCGCGAGGATCGACGTCGAGCTCGAGATGGAGGCCGCCACGATCAGCGGGTTGGCAATGTTGGGCAGGATGTGCCGCCGCAGGATGCGGGTTTTCGAAGCGCCGATGACGGCGGCGGCGGTGATGAACTCGTGCTCGCGCACCTGGAGTACCTGACCGCGCGCGAGGCGAAAGTACACCGGAATCTGGATGATGCCGACGGCGATCATGGCGTTGCGCAGTGAGGGCCCCAGCGCGCTGGTGATGGCGATCGCCAGCAGCACGCCCGGGAAGGCCAGCATGGCGTCCACCAGTCGACTCAGCGCCTGGTCCGTCCAGCCGCCGAGGTAGCCAGCGAATAGCCCCATCGACAAGCCGAACGTCAGGGCAATCGTCACGGCGATCACGGCCACGCCCAATGAGATTCGCGCGCCGTAGATGACGCGGCTGAATTGATCGCGACCGATGTTGTCGGTGCCCAGCAGGTGCGCCAGCGACGGTTGGGTCAGGACCTGGGTCGGCGCGGTTTGCAGCGGGTCATACGGAGCGATGATCGGCGCGAAGATGCCCACCAGGATCAGCACGCCGATCACGACGCTGAAGATCAACAAACGCGGATAGCGCAGCGACGTCTTCCACATCCGCCCAGCCCGACGGCGCTGCTCGTCGAGGTACGTCGGCGCGAGGATGGATTCGGATTCAGCCGCGACCGCGGACATAACTGATCCTTGGATCGAGATAGGCGTAGGCGATGTCCACCAGGAGGTTGGCAATCAGAAACACGAAGACTGCCAGCAGCACGACCGCCTGGACGATGGGGTAGTCGCGCGCGCCGAGCGACTGAACGGCCAGGCGGCCGATGCCCGGCCAGGCAAAGACGGATTCGACGATAAAGGCGCCTTCCAGGATCGCGCCAATCTGCAATCCGAGCAGCGTGACGCTGGGGATGAGGGCATTGCGCAGCGCGTGTCTGACAATGACGGCCGCCTCGCTGAAGCCCTTGGCGCGCGCGGTACGGATGTAGTCCTGGTGCAGCGTGTCCAGCAGTCCCGAGCGAATGAAGCGGGTCTGGGTGGCAGCCCCGAACAGGCTGAGGGTGACCGCAGGCAGGATCAGGCGCCGAAACCACTGACTGGGGTCGTCGCTGAAGGCGGTGTAGCTGCCGGGCGGGAACCAGCGCAGGGACAGGGCGAAGACGTAGATGAAGACTAGTCCCACGAAGAACCCGGGTATGGCCACGCCGACCTGACTGAACGCCGTCGCGACGAAGCCCAACGGTGTCCGACGAAACACCGCGGACAAAATCCCGAGCGGCAGCGCGATCATCAGGCTGAGGACCAACGCGGCAACGCCCAACTGAAGCGTGGCCGGCAGCCGCGACAGGATCTCGTCTTTCACCGGCGCGCCGTTGCGGATCGACTTGCCAAAGTCGCCTTCCATCACGTGGCTCACCCAGC
>JAFAWJ010000619.1 GCA_019242065.1 Chloroflexota bacterium | reverse complement strand
GGTGGCCTGCGACGACGGGGCGGTGTCTCATCCACCAAACGTCGGTGGCCTGCGCCGCCAGGTGGGTGTCTGCCTACCGCCAGGTCGGGGGCCGGCCCGCTGCCAAGCTTGGCCCCCAAACCTGGGGGTTGTAGGGGTCTCCCCTACGTCTTGGCAGGCCCAAGCCGTCAAACCCTGCGCCAGGGCTAACCGTGTCAGTGGCGTACGGGGCTCGCGGCGGGCGCGGCGGGCTTGGCTGGCGTCGCATTCGCCCGTATGGCCACCGCCGGCGTCGGCGTGGGCTTCGCCGCCGCGGGCTTGGATTGGGCCACGCCAGACTGCGCGGGCACCGACTGCTTCACTACGGGCCTCGCCAGCGCCGGCTGCGCCGTCGGCGTCGGCGGCACGCCCGCCAGTGCGTGCGGCAGGTCCCGCACCACCGCGTCCAGCGTCGGATCCGGCGTCGGCTGATTGATCGCCAGCACATCCGCCGACTGCGAGTGCGGCGCCCCGCCACCGCACGCGGTGCACGCCAACACCAGGACGCTCAGAACCACTGCCAGGGCGCGCGTGCAGCTTCGCATGCAAGGCCTGCCACCCATGCTAGGACCGGGACCACGGGACACCTCCGCGACCGGTATCGCAATTCCGTTACGTCAGGATTGCTTGGGCGGAATGGTCAGTTTGGTGCCGAGCTTGAGCTTGTCAGGGTCGTCGCCAATGGTGTCCTTGTTCGCGTCATAGATTCGCCGCCACTGGGTCGGATCGCCGTAGTACTGCTGCGAAATGGTCGCCAACGTGTCACCCGACTGGACCTCGTACGTATCGCCACCCGCCGTCTGACTGGCCGTCGTGGACGGGGTGGCACCCACGACGCCCGGTGCCGCCGACGGCGACGCCACCGGCGAGGCAAGCAACGGACGCACCGGACTGGGGGCGGGGCTCACGCTCGCAGCCGCCCCCGTGGCCGGCGTGGCGGTTGGGCTGCCACCGCCGCCCCCGCATGCGGACAGCCACAGGCTCGTCGCGGCGCACGCGCTCAGCAAGCCGACGTGGAGCGAACGGCTACAACGGTTCAAACGCACGCTCGCCTCCCGGTTTTCAACGTGGCGCAGTATAGCGAGGCCACTTACTCGACCGGAACCCTCTTGACAGGCTTGACTCCGGCGCATGACGCCCCGTGACACCGTCGTGACATCCGGACCCCGTGGACGGCCGTCCTTGACAGCCTCGACGGCAGGCCGGCTACATCTATGGAACCCAACCGATGCCCGCCGTGTTGCCTTTTTCGGGTCTGCGCTTCGCCGCGCCGGCCACGGAGCTCGAGAAGCTGGTCTGCCCCCCGTACGACGTGATCAGCGCCGACGAACAGCTCCAGCTGTTGAAGACCTCGCCGCACAACGCGGTGCGGCTGGAGCTGCCGCTGGACGAGCCGAACCGCCCCGGCAGCCGCTACCAGGCCGCCGCCGACTGTCTGACGAGCTGGCGCCAGGATGGGGTGCTGCGCAGCGATGTGCGCCCTGCGTACTACCTGTCTGAAACGGTCTACATGCATGCAGGCACGGAGCTGCGTCGCCGCGACTTGTTGGCGGCGGTCGCCGTCGAGCCCTGGTCCGCACGGGTCGCACTGCCGCACGAGCACACGATGCCCGCTCCGAAAGCCGACCGGCTCGAGCTGCTCTCCGCCACGCACCTGAATGCCAGTCCGATCTGGCTGCTGGCCCGCGAGCGTCCGGCCGCCCTCGAAGACGCCTGGGCCGACGCCGACTCGCGCCCGCCCAGCGTGGAGTTCACGTGGCGCGACGAACACCACCGCCTGTGGATGGTCGACGATCCACAGGTGATGGACGCGCTGCAGTCCGCCTTTGCCGCCAGCGAACCGCTGTATATCGCCGACGGACATCACCGCTACGAGACGAGCCTGGCCTTCAAAGAGGAGGCTGGCCGCGACGTGCCGGGCGCGCGCGGCATACTGGCGACGATCACCTGGGTCGACGACCCGGGCCTGGTTGCGCTGCCCACCCATCGCCTGCTCACCGGTCTCGACCCTGCGCTGTCGATGGAGGAAGCCGAAACGCGCTGGGGCGAAATCTTCCACGTCGAGTACTACCCGCTGTGGGAAGACGCCCCGGCCGACCAGATCGACGCGTTTATACAGCAGTTGGCCAGCAGTGGCCGGGTGGGGCCCAGCTTCGGCGTGTTCGGCCTCGGCCAGCCGGATTTGTTCGGCATCCTCGCCCTGCGCGGCCGCAAGCCGCCGGCCGACGCGCTGCCCGCCGAGCGGTCGGACGCGTGGAAGTCGCTCGACGTCAGCCTGCTGCACACCCTGCTGATCGACCCGCTCATCGCCGAGACGGGTCGGCCACGAACCGACGTGCTGCGCTACACCCGCAACCCACAGGAGGCCATCGCCGAGGTGCGCGCCGGCAAGGCCGACGTGGCCTTCTTTGTGAACCCGACACCCGTCACCGGCGTGCTGGCCGTCGCCGACGCGGGCGACCTGATGCCCGAAAAATCCACGTACTTCTATCCGAAGGCGCCCGCGGGCCTGGTCATGCGCGACCTGGATGCGCCGGCGTGAGCGTCGTCGTTCGCGACCTCCAGCCGGCCGACGTGCCGCGCTTGCTGGAGCTCATCGACGGCCTCGCGGATTATGAAAGGCTGGCGCGACCCGACGCCGACGCGCGAGCGCGCCTGGCCGCCGACGCCACCGCCAGGCCGCCGCGCTTTTCGACCCTGCTCGGCGAGATCGACGGCCAGGTCGTCGGCTACGCGATCTATTTCTTCACCTATTCGACGTTCCGCGCCAGACCCACGCTGTACCTGGAAGACATCTTCGTGCTGCCCGGACGTCGCGGACAGGGCGCCGGCATGTCGCTCTTCCGCGCTTGCGCCCGACAGGCCATCGCCAACGGGTGCGCGCGGATGGAGTGGCAGGTGCTGGCCTGGAACGCGCCGTCCATCGCGTTCTACGAGCGGCTCGGCGCGCGTCACCAGGCCGACTGGTTGCCCTTCCGTCTGGACGACGAGGCGCTGCTGGCCGTCGGCCGCGCTGAGTGAAAAACTCCCACACGGGTGTAGGTGGAACTCGGCGCGCGGACCGTTCACCAGGACCGTGAACCGCGCGGAGCCCGCCGACTACGCTCACGGCGTGGCACGTTCGCTAGACTCGGGGCCGAAGTCTGGTCCCAGGGCCGAGGCGCCCGGCCCCGCGGCCGACGAGACAGCTGGCGAGGTTCTGCCGCTGTATTTGCGTGAGATCGGTCGCGTCCCGCTCCTGACCGCCGCCGACGAGGTTCGCCTGGCGCAAGCCATCGAGCGTGGCCGCGACGCCGCGGCACGCCTCGAACAGACGGCCGAACCGCTGACCGACATCGAGCGCGAGGAGCTTGAAGACGTCGCCCACCAGGGTGGCGTTGCGCGCGCGGCGTTGACCGATGCCAATTTGCGGCTCGTGGTCAGCGTGGCCCGCCGCTATTCGAATCGCGGCGTTCCGTTGATTGACCTGATCCAGGAAGGCAACCTGGGCCTGCTGCGCGCTGTCGAGAAATTCGACTGGCGGCGCGGCTTCAAGTTCAGCACCTACGCGACGTGGTGGATTCGTCAGGCGGTCTCACGCGCGATAGCCGACGACGCCCGTACGATCCGCATTCCCGTGCACCTGTACGACGTGGTCAATCGCATGGCGCGCATCTCGGCGCAGCTGCACCAGGAGCTGGGGCGAGAGCCGACCGAAGAAGAGATCGGCGCCGCCTTGCAGTTGTCGGTCGATCGCGTGCGCGAGCTGAACCAGGTCTTGCCCCAGCCGATCTCGCTCGACGGCTTCGTGGGCGAAGACCAGGACACCCGGCTGTCAGACGTCGTCGCCGACGACAACGCGGTCAACCTGGAGTTCGTGGCCGAGCAGAAGCTGCTGGCGGATCAGATTCGCGACACGCTCATGACCCTGACCCCGCGCGAACGGCGCGTCATCGAGCGGCGCTTCGGACTCGGCGACGATCATGATGACACCCTGACGGCGATTGGCCGCGAGATCGGGGTCACGCGCGAGCGGATCCGACAGATCGAGAGCACCGCCCTGCGCAAGCTGCGGCACCCAAGCCGTTCCAAACGCCTCCGCGGTTTTCACTTCAGCTAGCGCGGCAGGATCAGGCCGCTCGGGCGGGTCTCCAGGGCGCCGGGTTGGCTTTGCTGCTGTTGGGAGGCGCGCTCGACCAGCTCCAGCAGCACTTCGGCGGCGGGGCGGCTGCCGGCCAGTTCGCCGCCGGTGAGCCTCGCCAGGCCCGAGGCCAGCAGGAGCCGCACGAGCGGATGGCGCTCGGCGGGCACGCCCGCGCCCTCGTCGAGGCCACGCGCCGCCGCGGCGGCCAGGCGTGCCTGCGCCAGCCGGTCCGTCTGCAAAAACACGTACGCCGTCTCCTCGAGCCGCCGTCGCAGCCCGCGCACGACCACTGGCGTCAAGCTCACGCGTCCTGCATCAGAGACCAGCTGCAGCGCCTGCTGCTCGGGCGTATGCCCCGGCACCAGCAAACCGACCGACGGCGCGTGGGCAACTTCGAGCGCCCGCGCACGAAACTCTGAGGGCACCGCCACATACCAGCCCGAGACCTCAGCCTCCCCCAGCAGCCGCGGCGAGTCGTCGAGCCACGCGGGATTGAAGTTGATTTCAACCGGACTGATCGTGGCGTACACGAGCCCGCGCTCCGGCGGTCCGGAGGCTTCGCCCAGTGCCTCGCGATACGCCTGATAGCGCGTCGGCAAGCCGCCACCCACCTGGCGCGTCAGGTCGACCGCCTCGCGCACCAGCTCGCGGCTGTACTCAGGCGGCAAGCTGACCCACGTGCCCGCGCTGCCGCGACTGGCTTCGAACTCGCGCTGGAAGCGCTTGCGCGTCGTCTCGACCAGGCTCAGCTCCAGCAAGCCGCGCGTGTCGTTGAGCAACGACGCCGCAAACCAGACGCCACCGAGAGGTCGCTCGGCCACCTGCCACACCGCGCGACCGCCGCTCGGGTCGACATCGGTGCCCCAAGCCTCGGTGACGGCGTCGACGTGCGGACGGGTCTCGGCGGCGGCTGGCTCCGCGGCGGCCACAGGCATGGCCGGCGGCTCGATGCCGATCGAGCGCAGGCGGTGCAGCTCACGCCGAGCCAGCTTACGCAGCGCACGATCGTCGACCACCCCATCGGCCTGGGAAAGGACCTCGGCGGCGGTCACGTCGCGATGATGACCCAGAGCTTGCAGCGCCGCCTTCAGTTCGATTGGATCGACCGAGCGCAGAAGCTGTTCGCGTTCGGCGGGCTCCGCCGCGAGCAGTGTCGCGGCGAGATCGGAAGTGGGCTGAGTTGTTGCAGTTGTTTCAGTCAAGGCCTGGCGTGTGTGAATCTAGCAGGTCACGCCCGGGCCCGCAGGTACACTCTCGGATCGTGAAGCTCCGCGGTCGCCCGTACGTGCTGGTCGGGGCCGTCGCCGTGGTCGTCCTGGCCATGGGCGCGGGGTGGTACGTCCTGCAGCAGCCAGCCGCCAGCGGTGGCGCGGCCAGCATTGCCCAGGTCGGGGCGCCTGCGCCACAGATCGCGCTGCCGATCGTGGGCGGCGGCACGTCCAGCCTGGCCGCCGACAAGGGCAAAGTGGTGCTGGTCAATTTCTGGGCGACCTGGTGCGAGCCGTGCAAAGCCGAGATGCCAGGTCTGCAGCAGTTGTCCGATCAGCTTCAGGATCAGCCGTTTCGACTCTATTCGGTCGACCTGCAGGAAAACGCCGACGCCATCCAGTCGTTCGAGCAGCAATACGGACTGAGCCTCTTCGCGGTGATGGACGAGGATGGCAAAGCCACGCACGCGTATGGCGTGCGCGCGCTGCCGTCGACGTTCCTGATCGATCAACACGGGACGCTGCACCTGCAGCGGCTCGGTCCGCTGGCCACCGGCGGCCCCGAGACGATGTGGAGCGAGGCGTGGCTCGCCGATCAGGTCCACGGCCTGCTCGCCACCGGCTAGGCACGTGACGGGGGCCGCCGGGCTCGAGCTTCGCGACCGTGCCTTTCGGTACCTGTCCGAGTGCGCCTCGGCTAGCGAAGCCGACGTCCTGGCGCACGTCTACGGCGGGTCGATCCCGGTCGCGTTGCAGGCGACACTTGCGCGTCCTCTGCTGTCCGATCCGCGCCTGGAGCGCCGACCTGATGGCGCGTGGCGCATTCGCCTGGAGACACTCGAGCGCGGCTTTACGGCGCTGGCCATCGCCGCGACTGGTCCGCGGCCCGAGCGCGCCCGTCTGGTGCGCGTCGTGGCGCTGCTCCTGGACTCTGATCAGGGGGGAGATCACGTCGCCGAGCGTTTCGACGTCAGGCTGAACCCGGGCATACGCGTGCCGCGCTACGCCCTCGAGCGCATCGGCGTCGAGCTCGAATCGCTCATCGACCAGCCCGCCTTCGGCGACGTCGTCGACGACCTCGAGCGTTTTCTCGGCCGCCGCCCAATCCTGGCCCAGGATGCCGCCCTCGCCTGGGAGTTCGTAGACGCCGAAGCGCGACGCCTCGGACGGGTCCTGGTCCAGCCCGAGTTGATCGACTTCAACGCCCTCGCCCACCGACGCCTGCAGCTCAAAGGCAAGCCCTCGTTGAGCGTGGTCGCCGCCCAACTGGGCGTGGGCAGCGTGCACGTCACGCACGTCGACGAGGAGGCGCGTGTGCTAGGCGTGATCGGCGCGCGCCTGCTGACCGACGGCGTACCCGACAGCGCCGGCCCAACCGCCCACGCCCTGCGCCGCGGCGCCACCGCGCGCGCCCTGCCCGATCAGCCCGGGGTCTACATCCTGCGCGACGACGCGCACAACCCCCTCTACGTTGGCAAAGCGCGTCGCCTGCGCTCACGCCTGGAGGCGTACGTGCACCGGCCGGTCGGCGCCACGCGGCGCCTCGAAGGGCTGGTCGGCAGTGTGCAGGCCGTAGATACCACCGAGTGCCAGACTGACCTCGAAGCGCTGATCCTCGAGGACCGCGAGATTCGCCGCCTGCAGCCGCGCTTCAACACGGTTCGCCAGCAGCGCATGCCGCGGCTGTGGATCCGCTGGCCATTTGAGCGCACCTCAACCCGCCGCCGGCCGCTCGCGCCGCCGCGACTGGAGCTCAGCAGTGGCCCGGCTACAGACGACGGCGAGTTCGTCGGCCCATTTCGCAACGAAGCCCTGGCCGACGCGGCCCGCGTCCTCGCTCGCCAGGTCTTCGGTCTGGACAGACTGCGACGTGATGACCCGGCGGCGTACCTGACTCAGCTGTCAGCCGCCTGGCAGTTTCTGCATGGTGAGTCGGAGGTCGCCGAATCCCTGGCGCGCGGCCAATCCCAGATGCTCTTACGTAAAGTTATTGATTTTGAGATTGGCCGCCTGCTGCTGCCAGCCGACCCGGCTCAGGCGCGCTTCGCCGTCATTCGTGCCGCGCGGGATACCGGTGTCGAAGGCTTCCTGCTCGACCGTGCCGTGCTGTCCACGTGGACTCAACTCGAAGACGGCGACGTGTCGACCTTCGCCCGGCGCCTGCTCGAGCCAGGCGAAGCGCGCACCACGCCGGACGACGCACGGGTTGTCCTGCGCTGGTTCGGCGCGCAGCGACCGTCCGCGCGCCTGGTGTGGCTGCCCGACGGCGATCCGCTGGCCGCGACCGACGCCATCGAATGCGCCGCCCTGGACCTAGTGGCCGGGGAAGCGTGAGCGCCCGGCGGCCAGGATGCGCTCGATCCGCTCCGCGACGCCAGCCTGCGTCTGCGCCAGCTCGGTCGAGTAGCGCTCGACGGTGGCGGCGTCGGTCATCGAGGCAAGGTTGATCTCGACGTTGAGCGCCGCGCTGTTCAGGGCTGCCTGAGCCAGCAGGGCCCCGACGAGCACGTCGGAAATCACCGCCGGGTTGAGAACGGGCGCGGCCTCGTCCGCCAGCGCAATCACGTCGGCGCTGATGCGCGCGCTTTCCAGCGGCACGTCGGCCGCCGCACGCAGCGCCGACTGGATCGCCTGCGTGCGCGCGGCTTTCTGCGCATCGTCGGCACGTGGCAGTTTGTAGGCGCCGGTGACGCGGTCGAAGGCTTCGGCGTCGGCGTCGCCAAGTTGTTGCAGGCGAGAGCGGAGGCCCGCGGCGCGGTCCACCATGCTCTGCGCCCGGTCCTGCACGCTGGCGAGGCGGGGCCGACCGATGGTCAGGTTGGCGGTCATTTCGATGAGCGCGGCGCCAAGGGCACCGACGACGGCCGCGGCGGCGCCGCCGCCTGGCGTGGGATCCGACGATCCCAGGCGCTCGAGAAAGTCGCCGAGGGTCAGATCAAAGATCGAGTTGCTGTCCGGATGGTTCAATGCCTTCAGTAGACCATGGTAGGCGGCGATGAGGTTCTAGCGTCGCGCGCGCTGGTGGAGTGCGTGCCAAATTTCAGCGAGGGGACGCGCCCGGACGTCATGGACGCGATCCAGTCGGCGGCCGAGGACGTGGCCGGGGCGCGCGTGGTGGATCGCCACGCCGACGCCGTCCACAACCGCATGGTGCTCACGATCGCGGGCACGCCCGGCCCGGTCGCCGAAGCGACGTTCCGCGCGGTGGCTCGCGCCGCGGCGCTGATCGATCTGAACGTCCACCGCGGTGTGCACCCGCGCATCGGCGCCACAGACGTCGTCCCGTTCGTGCCGTTGGGCGCCACGAGCATGCAGGTGTGTGTCGAGCTCGCCGTGCGCGTCGGGCGGCGCATCGCCGCGGAGCTCGACCTGCCGGTGTACCTGTACGGCGAGGCGGCGCGCAGTACGGCGCGGCGCCGGCTGCCGGATATCCGCAAGGGCGAATACGAACGCCTGAAAGCTGAGCTGAGCGTCGACGCGTCGCTGGCGCCGGATTTCGGGCCAGCCCGCGTCGGGCCCGCTGGCGCCACGGCGGTTGGGGCGCGCCGACCACTCATCGCCTACAACGTGACGCTGGCAACCGCCAACCTGGGCCTGGCGCGGTCCATCGCGCGCGACATCCGCGAATCGAACGGGGGGCTGCCGGCGGTCCAGGCGCGCGGATTCGCGACTGCCGACCCGAACGTGGTCCAGGTCTCCATGAATCTGCTGGATACGCGGCGGACGCCGATGGCGCTGGTGTTCGAGCGCATCCGCGAGGCGGCGGCACAGCAGGGCGTGGCCGTGCTCGAAAGCGAACTGGTCGGCCTGGCGCCCGCCGAGGCGCTGGTGGACGTCGCGCGGCAGTCGCTGCAATTTGGCCGCCTGACCGCCGACTCCGTCCTCGAAACGCATTTGCTCCAGCAGGCACTGGACTGAGCCGAGTGGCCGTCGCCGTTGGCGAATCGACGTCGTCGTCGCCGGCGCGGCCGCATTCGAGCACCCTGGCGATCGTCGGCGTCGTCGTGCTGATGACGGTCGCCGTGGCCGTCCGACTCAGCTTGCTGGTGCGGTCGAGCTGGCTGCTCGAAGGCGACGATGCCCTGTCGAGCCTGATGGCCCTGGGCATCCTCGGCGGCGATCGGCCGATCATGCTCAAGAATCAGACGTACGCTGCCGCCTTCGAGCCGTACACGATGGCGCTGAGCTTCGTCGCGTTCGGCGTCTCGCGCGTGTCCGCCAAGCTGCCCGAGCTGCTCGGCTCGCTGGGTCTGGTCGGCACCAGCTGGCTGCTCACCCGCGAGGTCGCGGGTCGCCCGGCGGCCTGGTTCGCGGCGGCGCTTGCCGCGTTGCCGCCCGCCTACGTGCTGGTGCTGTCGCTGAAGCCGTGGGCGCCGTACACGGAAGTCATCCTGCTCGCCTCGCTGACGCTGCTGTGTGCCATGCGCCTG
>JAFAWJ010000519.1 GCA_019242065.1 Chloroflexota bacterium | reverse complement strand
CTCAGGATTGGCTCGATGTCCAGGTGCAGCTTGGCCTGGCGCCTCGCACCATCGACGCCTACGGCCGTGGGCTGGCTGATTACCTGACGTTCTGCGAACGAAATGGCTTCGATCCTCTCAGCGCCGATCGCGGTGAGATCGCACGCTGTGTGCACGACCTCGCCTGTCGGCCGTGCCGACGCGGACCTAACGTGGTCGCCATCGATTCGGGGGTCGGCTTAGCGAACGCAACCATGCAACGGCGGCTGGTAGCCGTCCGCCTCTTCTACGATCACCTAGTCGAAGAGGGTTTGCGCGAGACCAACCCGGTCGGCCGAGGCCGCTATACACCGGGCCGTGGCTTCGCCGTTGGAGCACGTATCTCAGCCTGAGCTCGCTGACCATCTGGAACGCCTGGTCCCCACGTACGAAGAGAGCCTGCTGGCAGTGTCTGCGTCTCGACTTGTCGCCTCCCTGCTCGCACCAGACTGTGTCGTGCTTTGATGACCAACTCGAGATCTTTATTGAATCTCTTTGCCGCTGATACTTGTGGCGCGGCCACGCATATGTTAATTTCGCAGGCGGATGACTTCCGAGCCTCCGAGTAAGTGCGACACATTCACATCGGGCGTGCCCAGCTTCGCGACCGGCAGGAGAGCGACACACGGTAGCTAGTCGATTGGTCGCCAGTCTGGCATGCCCACCGCGGTCCTCGATTGGACCGGGTGGGTTTTTTGTGCCCTCCACGACTCGCGAATGAATCCAGGACAAGCAGGCTGGTGAAAGGAGCCATGGACACAACGAGCGATTCACGTCGGTCGTCTGATCCTTCAGCACATCCGAGTCTTCAGACGATGCCTCGACGGTTGCTCTTTTCGATCGATCCAACCTGCACGCGTGTTTCGGAGCGTCCCTCTTGACGGACTGACCTGACGGAGGTGCTCGGGCAACGCGCGTGCTTTGAAGCGCGATGCGAGGAGCACTCCAATGGCCACGGAAGTCAACACGCTGGCGGGCGCGGGCCGCCAGTCAGCAGTTCTGGACACCGCCCATCTGGGCGACATACGCGGCGCACTCGGCACGGTGCGCCAGCACGATATTGCGCCGCGCTACTCCTGGCGGGCGCGACTGCTCACCCTGCTGGCGATCATGGGCCCAGGTCTGATCGTCATGGTCGGCGACAACGACGCCGGTGGGGTGGCTACCTACGCGCAGGCAGGTCAGAACTATGGCACCACCCTGTTGTGGACGCTGTTGCTGCTGATTCCTGTGCTGATCGTCAATCAGGAGATGTGCGTTCGACTCGGCGCAGTGACCGGCGTCGGACACGCGCGGCTGATCCTGGAGCGCTTCGGCAGGTTCTGGGGCGCGTTCTCGGTGGGCGACCTGTTTATTCTCAATTTCCTGACGCTCGTCACCGAGTTCATCGGCGTCAGTCTGGCCATGAGCTACTTCGGCGTCAGCCCGCTGCTGTCCGTGCCGGTTGCCGCCCTTGCCCTGATTGCTGTCACCGTCACCGGCAGCTTCCGCCGCTGGGAACGCTTCATGTACGTGTTCATGGCCTTCAACCTGCTCGCGATTCCGCTGGCGCTCGTCGTGCATCCCGACTGGGGCCAGGTGCTGCACGATACGTTTGTGCCCGGCGTTCAGGGCGGTGTGGACTCGACCGCGCTGCTATTGATCGTCGGCATCGTGGGCACCACAGTCGCTCCCTGGCAGCTGTTCTTCCAGCAGTCCAACGTGGTCGACAAGCGCATCACGCATCGCTGGCTCAACTACGAGCGCTGGGACACCTTCCTTGGCTCAATCGTGACCGAGATTGGTGCAGCCGCGCTGCTGATCGCTGCCGCTTTCGGATTGGCTGGTACTGAATTCGCTGGGCAATTCACCGACGCCGGTGGAGTCGCAACTGCTCTGGCCCAGACCGTCGGACCGGTCGCGGGCAATCTGTTCGCGGTGTTTCTGCTGGATGCCGCCATCATCGGGGCAGCCGCGGTGACGCTGGCAACCTCCTACGCGTTTGGCGATGTGTTCGGCATCAAGCACTCGCTCCATCGAGGTGTGGGCGACGCGCGTGGCTTCTATGCCATCTACGCCGGCCTGGTCGTACTGGCCGCTGGAATCGTGCTCATCCCGAATGCTCCCCTCGGACTGCTCACGCTGGCTGTCCAGGCACTGGCGGGCGTGCTGCTGCCCAGCGCCACGGTCTTCCTGCTGCTGTTGTGCAACGACCGCGAAGTGCTTGGGCCCTGGACCAATCCGCGCTGGCTCAATGTGGTGGCCAGCGTCATTGTCGGCGTGCTGGTGATGCTCTCGCTGATCCTGGTGGTGAGGACGTTGTTCCCGGATCTGGACGGCACGCTGGTGGCTAGCATGCTGGGTGGTGCGACGCTGATCGGTCTGCTGGTGATCGGCGCCTTCGAGCTGCGCGGCGCGCGCCACACCGGGCCCTCACCTGCCATGGACCGCGACACCTGGCGCATGCCGCCACTCGCGACGCTGCACCGGCCGGTGTGGTCCACGACCCGCAAGGTCGGCATGCTGGTGCTGCGCGGCTACCTGCTGATCGCGGCGCTGCTGCTCATTGTCAAAGTCGTCCAGCTCGCGCTCGGGCAGCCGGGCTGACAGCCCTGGCCCGCCCCTGCCGGCTGCCATGCCGTGAGGAACTCAATCATGCATGACGTGTTGTTGAACGGCCGATCAGCGTATATGCCGGTGTCACTCACTACCGGAAGAATGATTGTTCAAAGTCAATGGGTCTGTCCACCGTACTGCCTCACGAGAGAAAGACACCGAAGCTCAGACCATTGCCTCACCGGGAATAACACTCCCGGCGGAGAAACTATATCAGCTGCATCGCCTACTGGAGTTGGTGCTGGGCCTCGACCGGCGGACGGGAACCGTCGTCGTAGTCGGGGGTGGGGAACTGTGGGCAAACCGCAGGTTTGTCCAAGTCCTGAGCTAACAGGACGGCATTTCCCCGCCCCACCCATTGAGTCGAGTGAATAGACAGCCGTGCGTTCAAGCGTCGTTGTCCAATACCTCGGCGAACACGATCGACGCGTCACAATCCGGACAGTGGCCGCCCAAGCCGAGCGATCGGCAAAACAAGCCACAGGCTGAACAGCGGCGCTGGCCAACCAAGCGATCACCACAACTTGGACACTCGTAGACCGTGTGAGTTGTCAGGACTCGCCGGTGCTGAAGGTCCTGCCGCAGCTCCGTGAGATCGGATGCTGCGGCAGGCAGGTGGCGCAACCGGTACGCCAGTTGCTTGCAGGCCGCACTACAAAAGCGCGCGCGTGGGCTCGTCAGCGGTGAGCCGCACATTGGGCAGGCGCGTCGGGGTTCCGTGTCTGAGGTGGCGTAACGCGGACCGTAACGCAAGGGAATCTGCGCTTGGTGATCCCGGTTCATGCGGAATGCTCCGCGGTCGGCAGTTGGAGATGCGCTGCTGTACTTGCCCGCAATGCGCGTGGCAGGGATCGACCGACCGGCGTGTCCTCCGCCAACCACTGCTCGTCGAACGTCAGGATGACGCCAGCCCGCCAGACGGCGACGTGCCGATGCAAGGTGCGGAGCTGACAGTCGGGGTACTGACCGGGATACTTGGCCTGCAGTCGCACGAACACGGACTTGACCGTCCGCTCCGGCTCAGCCTCGAGCCAGCTGCGAACCTCATCCCACACCGACTCGAAGGGATCCTTGCGCGTCCGATACATGCGCGGCCCCAGCGACTTCTTTGTCCGTCGATACTTGCGATGCGGAGTAGGTGGCGCCGCTCCTCGGCGATCGACAGACGGGGTGCCGTCGCCGGCATCAAGACCCAGCCCACAGGTGGTCACGTCGAAGCCGACGTCGACGAGTTCTGCGCGTGGATGCGCGTACCCGACTTGGGTGCCGTGGGTGCGGTACACGGCGTGCCGCCACAGCGCATCTTGCAGCGTTTCGAGCTGGCGCAGCAATCGGACTGGGTCGAATGCCTGGTAGACGTCCTCGAGCCGCTGGCGTGCTGAGGTGCTGAGCACACCACTGACCAACAGCCGCTGGAAAGGCGTCTGGGCCGGGTGGTAGGTCCGCGACACGTGCGCGCCAGAGCGCCGCTTGGTGCGCAGTTTGAGCGACGGCTGGAAGAAATTGATGTACAGCCTGACGGCTCGATACAGCTCCGCCAACTGGCGATACGCGCGCTGGCCTTCGAACCGGTCGTAGCCCACTAACTGACGTACGATCGATCCATTCTTCTGTTCGATGAAGCACTGGTCATTCTTGTTCGCCACCCGTCCACGGGTGAAGGTGATCTGCTCTTGTTCGCAGTAGGCGACGAGCTCGAAGTTGATGAACTCGTGCCCATTGTCGGAGTCGAAGCCAAGCAACGGAAACGGCAGCAACCGCCGCACCTGGCGCACCGCCTGCACCACTTCCGATGGGACGCGGTGCAGCAGTGGCAAGCATTCCGTCCAGCCGGTCGCCACATCGGTCAGACACAGCGTGTACAGGAACGCACCATCGGTATAGCCGCCACAGTGGGCGACCAGGTCGGCCTCAAAGAAGCCAGGCCGAAGATCGCTCCACTCGCTGAACGTTCGCACCGGCACCTGGCGCTTGAGCAGTCGGCCAGGTTTGGTCGTGCTGATGCCGTGTGGACGATCGGCATCTCGTAGGCGACGCACCATGCGGTCGGCCGTGGCCGCACTCATGCTCAGCAATTGGGCCCGCACGGAAGGGTCGATGTTGAGATGACCGTGTCGTTCGAGAATCGGGACCAGCTCAGGCAAAAACGGCATCAGGCGCTTGCTGCAAATGCCGTTGGCGGCTCGCCAGACCAGCATCAGCGCCTCCCGCACGGCGGCGCCGTATCGCGGCTTCCGCTCCCGCTGAATTGCGGCTGGCAAGCGAACCGGGCCGTTCAGCAACCGAATCGCGTACTTGCGCTCGTAGCCAGTCGCCGCCACGAACTCGTCGAGGATGCTTCGGCGTTGGTGCCGACAGCCCTCGACATACCGAGGAGCGACTTGAACCAGCAGCTCGCGTTTGGCCACAAGACTCATGGACGACCTCACCTGGTGCCCTCCGTGCGCGCCCTCAGGCGCACCCGCAGGGTGTCATCTTTGATGAGGCAAATCCCTCAGCTGAGTGTCTTTTTTCGTGAGTCAGCGCGCCAGGTGCTCGCAATTGTCGAGCAGCAGTAGGAGGTGCTTGGAGCCGAGCCGCTCGACCAGGGTTTGGGCAAGCGGGCGGCCAGGCTGCTCGGCAGCCCGAGGGCCACTGCGGCAGCGTGAGGCACGAGCTGCGCATCAGCCAGTGCCTCGAGCTCGACCAGCCACGCGCCATCGGCATACGCCGGCCGCACCGACTCGGCCAGGCACAGGGCCAGGCGGGTCTTGCCCACCCCGCCGGGCCCGACCAGCGTCAGCAGCGGGCCGGTCGCCAGGAGATGCTGGAGCTCGGCCAAGTCGCGATCGCGTCCGATGAAGCTAGTGAGCTGCCGTGGCAAATTGTGCGCCGGCTGCTCGGCAACTGCTACTCCAGCTTGCGCGGGCTCGGCCTCGCGCCGGTCGCCGCGGGTCGGCCCCTGACGGCCAGCAGCGTGGCACGCTCCGCGCCAGGCAATTCCAGCGCCTCGATCAGCCGTCGGAGCGTAGCCGGGTAGGGCACTCCGCCGCCGATCAGCCGATCCATCAGCACTTCATGGCAGCCTGACCGCCCCCACTTTGTCATGCCCTCGCTCGAGCTGTCGATCGTGTGCTCTTCAGCTCGCTGCTCGGATGACACGCGCGCATACAGCGCCGCCAGGATCTCAGGCACGCCACGGTCTCATTCCGGTCGGGTCATGGCGCGAGCCATCGATCCACACCACCTCGAGCCTTGCCGTCTCGAGCGCGTCCAAGATCCCATGCGCTACTCCTCTGAACGCCCTCTGATCGCGCCGGTACGTCCGTGAACGCGTGGTCCTCTTCGTCAACTCCGTGATCCACCAACGGCGGTTGACACCGGGTCCGGCATTCGTGGTGTGCACGGCTTTCAGGAGCTGGTGTTTGGCCCGGGCGCTTCACTGCTCTTGAGGTCCTTCTTGAAGTCTTCGCCAGCTTGAGTCAACCGATTGATGAGCAGGCCTGGAGCAAGCCCGAAGGCCGCGGCAGTGAGGAGTCCAATCGAGCTTAGCGGAAAAGAGAATGCGTTCTGCAACGCCGATGCGGGAGTGGAGACATTCTGTGTCTGAGCAGCGGCAACGGCGACCACGCCCACACCAAGTGCCCCGGCAACTCCGGACAAGAGTGGGGAGGCCACCAGGCGCATGAACGACAGTCCGAAGTCATCCACACCAGTCTCCGAGCCGGCCTCATTGTAGAGTCGACTGAACAAGCCGGTGATTGCTCCGATCAAGAAAAAGGCAAAACCAGCCTGTACCTGCTCTTGCTGGACACCAGCACCGTTGGCGAGCCACAGGACCGCATACGCGGTCAGGCCCGTGGCCAGAACCGTCGCGCCTAGCGAGTTTCGTGCGCGCAATAGACCCGCCTTCCGATCGTCTCGGAACTCGCTGATGAGCCGACGCAACGTCCGCACTTCGGCTACCGCTTCCTGAACAGTTTCGGGCGAACGGAACCCGGACTGGTTACTCCCCGCACCCGTGCTCGGACTGGGGGCCGGCGGCCTCGTCCGCTGTGACGGCTGATCGAGCCCCGTCCGGAGCTTGTTGAGTGCCTCCAACACCGGATCAGCCAGCCGCCGGACATCGACTTGCGTGTCGCGGGCATTCGCGACAGTGCCAATTGCGTCCGCAACCGCGCTTGTCGCGTCGTCAACGTCTGGCGTTGGCGGCATGCGACTGAGAGAATGCTGAACCTCCAGAAGTTGAGCCACCATCGCTTTCACAGCCTCCTCTGAGGCAGGCGCCGATTCCTGGGACGGACCATTCGCTAGCGCGCCGAGCCTGGCGAGCGAGACGTTCACTTTCAGACGCAGG
>JAFAWJ010000456.1 GCA_019242065.1 Chloroflexota bacterium | reverse complement strand
GGCAACACCTGGACACGCCGGCTGCTGACCATGGTCAGGTTGTCCAGCGGGACGCGCCCGATGAATTCCGTCCTTTCCTCAACCTCGGCAGCGGGCACGACTTCCGCCGCGGCGGCGACCGGCGCCGGCGCCGGCGCCTTCTGCTTGCGCCGATCGCGCACAAAGAAGAACAGGTAGATACCCACACAGGCCAGGATCAGAAGGGCGATGATGCCAGCCACCAGCGGCAGATACTGCTGAAAATTGTTCGTGGGGATGAGGTTGGATGACCGGCTAGCGACCGTGGGCACTGGGGTGACGACCGTCGTCGCGGCGGCGACCTGGACCGTGAGTTGCTGGTCGACGGTCCCACCGGCCGCATCGGTGGCCCGAAAGACCAGGGTGTGCGAACCCGCCCCGACGGCCGAGGTGTCCCAGTCCCAGGCAAACGGCGGCGCCGTCTTCACGCCCTGGGAGGCGCCGTCGACCAGGAAGTCCACTTGTTGCGGCTGACCGGCCGTCGCCGCGACCGTGATGTGCTGGACGCCCTGCACGCTGGCGGCGTCGGCGATGCCCTGCACGTCGAGGGCCAGGCTCGAGGTGGGCGGAATCGGCAGGCCATTGGCCAGCACGGTCAGCGCCTGGGTGCCCTCGCAGCAGTTGCTGTAGTCGAGCTCGAAGGGATAGGTGCCGGCGGCGGGAAAGCCCACCACCAGGTTGTTCTGGTTCGGGGCGCTCACCACGTTGTATGAACCGACGATCGTATAGCCGGTGAACGGCCCGACGCGGGGGAAGTTCAGCATCGGCCCGCTTACGTAACCTGGCTGGGCGCCACCGGCATTCGGGCCGATGCTCAGGATCCAGCCGTCGTCGGAATAGACATTGAAGGTAATGCGTCCCGCGGCCGGCACCTGGAAGGAACCCGTAAAGACCGCCTGGAAGTTCCAGAAGTCACCAGCGGCCGCCTGGACCTTGTTGCCCTGGGCGACGATCGTCTTGCAGGTGCCATCCGGTTGCGGAATGACGTTGGTGAATGGCTGTGTGCTGGGGCTGACGTTCACCGACGGATTGCACTTGACGGTGTCGGGCGGCGTGTTGAAGTTGATGGCGGGGAAGTCCTGGGTGAACGTCACGGCCGTGGTGGGCGTGGCGGTGAACGACCCCACGTCATTCGGGTTCGGGAAGAAACTGCCGGAGACGGAGCTGATGGTGATGGGCGGCGTGTCGGCGGCGTGCCCGGGCGTACTGCCGGCCAGCACAGTCACCAGCGCCACCAGAACGGCAAGACCGCGACGCATGGTGGTCATCCCGCGCGACGTTTTTCTGCTGGGCACCTCAGGGCAACCTCCACGCACGCACTTTCGCGCCGCCTGTCGGGCGCGGGAGCCGAGAATACGGCGCGTCTGTTACACACACGTTACCATCCGATTACCACTTCTCCGTACTTCTGGTAACAACCTGGTGATCGACTGGTAATTCTTGCTACTCGGCGCGGACGCGGCGCTCCGGCGCACCCTCAGCTTGCGGCCGCTCGGAACCCAGCGGCGATGAACTACTTCACAGTTTTTCGGCGTTTAGCGCGTAGGAAAGAGCGGGCAGATTGGTGGACCAGGAGACGCTGCACGGCCACGTCAGTGACTACCGCATGTACGAGTCGATCGCCTCCGGCGGCTTCGGCAGCGTGTCCATCGGTCGCGACATGACGACCAACGTCCCGGTGGCGGTAAAGCGCCTGCACGCGCACCTGAAGGACGAGCCGGGGTTCGTCGAGCGCTTCGAGCAGGAAGCCGCCACGCTGCGCGGGCTGGTCCATCCGAACATCGTCCGCCTGCTCGACCAGGGCCGCGAGCTGCGCGGCGGCCCCTTCATCGTTATGGAGTGGGTCGAGGGCCTGACCATCGGCGACTGGTTGAAGCGTCGCGGCAGCTACCCGGCAGGGGAAGTTGCCGACGTCGACTGCCAGGTCCTCGAAGGTCTGGAGGCGGCTCGAGCTCAGGCTCCCTGATCGGTCTCGAAGTTCTGGAAGCCAACGCCACCACGCCTGACGCGGTCAGGGCGCGGCTGGCCGGGTCCACCTGACGGCCGGCAACGTCGACTTCGACCTCAAGCCCCTGACAACGCCTCCATCTTTCAGTTTCGGACGGACGACGAGGTCGCCGTCATTCGCGGCACCACCGGATCCATCTCCGCGGTCACCAACGCGGCTGCCGCCCCCTTGAAACCCCCCACTCCAGAACTGTGCGCAGGCCGTGGCCCCGTAGCAGCCAGCGCGTTAGAGTTTCGGTGGAGTGGTCGCCTCGGCCCTCGGGCCTTGCGTCGGCGCGGCAGGTCCGGAACCTGGACCCAACACCGCACTATCAGCTCCGTTATCCGTCAGGTCCACCAGGAACGGCTTGGCGTCCGCCACTGTCCCATCCTGGACGTGCACCAGCGCCGTATGCTTCGGCCCGGGCATCGCCCGCACCTCGTACTCGCCCAGCACGGCCACCTCCTGCCGACTCAGGTTGACGTTGGCCTGCTGGCGGGCTTCTTCCCCAACGCTGGCGCCCACGCCCGCCACCTGGATCGTGGCATGCGACAGCCGCTCCATGAGCGCCTTGCGCGACCCCGGCCCAATGCCGCGCAAACAGATCAGCGTATTGCTGTTGGTCAGAATCTCCCGCCGCTGGCTCTCGTCGCGGATCTGGTCCAGCTCCTGGTAGCACGTCACCACCCCGGCTTTGAAGCCGCGACCCACCGCCAGAAACTCCGCGAGATTCGCGCTCAGGAGCCGCGTCTCGTCCAGTAACAGCAGCAGCGGCACCCGCGTGTCGGGCTGCCCGGCCGCCGGCGGGCGACGCTCGTAGATGTGCGACAGCAACAAAGAGGTCGCCACCGAACCGACCCGCTGCGCGGCCTCCAGGTCGCGCAGCGGACACGACAGAAACAGCGTCGTCGGCCGCCGGTCCAGGTCGGTGATCCTGAATTTGCGTTGCCCCGGTCGCGCGCGGGTCCGATTGCGGAGTGGGTCCTGGACGAACGGTGCCAGCGCGTTGGCGACGCCTCGCAACTGCGCCGTGTAGCCCCACTCGAATTTATCGAACAGGTCGTTGACTTCGTAAAACAGCCGCTCGTGCACCGACTCCGGCCAGCGGTCGCGCACCATTTGCAGCAGCTCTTTCAGACGGTTGTCGTCGCGCGCCATCTGGTACAGCACGAACGGATCCGCCGCGTCGCCGAGCGCGTACTTGGCGATCTGGATGAAGCCACCCAGCCAGCCGCGAAACAACCGTCCGGCGAACTCTTCTTTGTCGGACTCGCCGGAGTCACGCGGCAGCAGGGCGTCGAGAATGGCCTCCACCGAGCGTCGGCTCTTGAGTCGACCGGCCGCGTCGATCTCGACTTCATCCATGAAGTTCCAGTCGACCGACGGCTGCTCGGGACTGGTGCTGAAAATCACGACGCGATTGCCAGCAGCAAAGACCGGTTCACGCAGATCCTGCGTCAGATCGCCCTTGGGATCGAAGACCAGCGTGGAGAATTTGCCGCGCGCGGCGGCCACGGCCCACGGGCGAAAGATCGAGTACGACTTGCCCATGCCTACCGGCGCCGTGACGCACACGTTGCGGAACATCAGGTGCTCGAGCTGCTGACCGCGCGCGTCACGCGGCGCGCCGACAAACAGCGGCACGGAGCCGTGGGCATCCGACTGGGGCCGCAGATAGCGGCCGAGTGGAAAATCCCCCTCGCGCAACGGAGCGACGTCGTCGAGGGTCGCGCAGCGGCTGTAGTCGCGCAGGGTGCCGGTGAACGACTCCGGTGTCGGCTCCCCCGGAGCAATGATCGGGTCGGCGACGACCTCCGCGCCCAGCGACACCGTCGGCAGCAGGCGCTGAAAATCGGCGATCAGACCTTCGAACTCACGGCTGGTGACGTTCTGACCGATGCTCTGCGGCAGCGTCGTGCGCAGACGAAAGCCGACCAGCACCTGGCCCTGCATTTCGGTCACACGCACTTCGACGTCCAGGATCCAGTTGGCCAGCACCTGGCCGACCAGCGGTACGCCCATCAACAGGCGTGTTGCGCTTGGCGTGCCTTCGAGAAACGCGCGCCGGCCGCGCAGCGTGCCCGAGGGCAGATCTTCGATGGGCGGCGCCGCGGGCGAGGTGCCGTGGTACAGCCGGGTGCGGAGTGCCGAGGCGACGGCTTTGAACGTCTGGCGGAGCGGGTAGGGCGACATGATCACCCGCTCGTCGCGCGATTCGATCGCCTGCACGGCGCGGGGTGTCCGAATGGCAGCCCGCACCTCGCCGAGCTCATGCGAGCTCAGCGGCACCAGGTCGCGGGAGCTGGACTCAGGCTTCGAGCTCACGCAGGATCACCCTTCAGGTCCAGTGAGGCTCGCAGTCCGGCTAGACTGCGTCAAGTGGCGGCCCGTCCCCAGGCGATGCGGCTGGAGCTGCATTGCCTCGATCGACGCTGCGGCACGCTCCTGCCGGGCGACGTGGAGATCTGCGACGAGTGCGGTGGAACGGCCCTCGGGCCAATCGCCGATAGTGACGCCATGCTGCTGGGCGATGCGGGCGAGCGGCCCGTTGGCTTCAGCCTGGACGCCGCCCGCGCGAACGTCATCGGGCGTGCGTCGAGCGACCTGGACGTCGATCTGGCGCGCTGGGCTGGCAGCGAGTCGGTGCACCGGCGGCATGCGCAGATCACCGCCGAGCAGGGTACGTGGAGCGTGAGCCATCTGGGGCGCAATCCACTGGTCGTCTCACGCCCCGCGGGTCCCCTGGTGGTGCAGCCCGGTACGCCGTGCGAGCTACGCTCGGGCGACTGGCTCCAGCTTGGACGCATTCGACTGCAGTTCGTTGTCGGCCGCGGGCGGCGTGCCGAGCGATGAAACGACGTTGGCCAGCAGAATCGCGGCTTCGAGGAGCCGCGCGGCGGCAGGCGCCTGGTCGAGCAGCCTGGCTTGCTCGTCGGGGCTGGTCGGGTTGGCGCGGACGCGCTCGACCTGCTGGGTGAAGGCGTGGGCGGCGGCGGGGCCGCCGGCGTGGTCGAAGAGCCACAGGGCGAGGGAGGCGTCGCCCTTGAAGCGCCGCAGGGCGATGGCGAGCTGGTCGGCGAGCTGAATGAGCTCGGTCGGTGACAGATCAACGCTCGCGGCCAGCGGCTCTTGTGTCGGCGCGGGGCGCGCCTCGCGCGCGGGAGTCGGCGGCGACTTGAGCACGGCCGTTGGCAGCGGCTCGCGCGTCGGCGGCGGCGGCGAGGGTCGTGGCTCGTACACGACCTCTTCCGAGGGTGGGGTAGGCAGGACGTCGTGCGACGGCGGCGGCGGCGCGGAGCGCACCTGGGCCACGGGTTGCACGAGCGGCGGCGGCGTGGGCTCGGGCGCGAGGTCGGCGCCGACCAGGGTCGGCTGCTCCACGGCATGCGCGGCCGCTGACGCAACCTGCGGCTGCGCCTCGACATGCCTGGCTGGCTGCACGTCCCACGCCGTGGGCACCTCGTCGTGCGAGGCCGCGACGGGCTGGACCTGGGCCAATGCCTCGTCCAGGTCGTAGTACACGGTGGAGGGCCCTGGCAGCTGGCTCGCCCGCTCGGGTGCCGGCAGCGGCTGAGGCACAGGCGGTATAGCTACAGGCACGGCAACAGGCGCCTGCCGCAGCAGCACCCGCACCGGCACGTCGCCGATCGTCAGCAGGTCGTTGTTCGCCAGCGGCGTGCGATCCGCGATCGGCTGGTCATCAACGTAGGTTCCGTTGGTGCTCCCCAGGTCTTCGATCTCGAAGCCCGTGCCCGTCGGCAGGATCCGCGCGTGCTTGCGCGAGACAGACTTGTGGGGAATGGTGATCTCGGAGTCGTCCAGGCGCCCGATCTCGGGACTGGACTCGGTGATCTCCCACTCCTGGGGCGGCAAGTCGGTGGCCTCCAGGCGGAGGATCAGCGTCGGCCGCAGCGGCGGCCCAGCGGCGGGTACGGGGGCGGCAAACGGCTGGCCGCAGCGGGGGCACTTGGGGATGCCCGGGGCGCCGACCCACCCGCAGCGGGTGCACTCAGGCATCGGGCAGGTGTGCCTCGTCGTCCTCGGGGCGACGGCGGCGGGGCGGTGGTGGCGGCGCGATTGGCTGGCGCTGGTTGTTGCCGACGGCGACGGCGCCGATGGCCAGCGCCGGGTTGACGGGCAAGCCAGGGCGGGCGATATCGGCGGATTGGGCTTGCGCGAGCGTCGCGTCGTTCGGCGGCACCAGCGACGCCGCATCGGCGCCGCCAGGCGAGGGCGGTGGGACGTCGGGCTGCGCCACGGAGGCGGAAAGATCCGAGATTGCGAGACTCGGCGGCGGCTGATCGTGGACGGGGACAGCCACGATGGTCGGCGGGTCCGTGTTTACGGTGACGGGAGCCGACGACAGCGCGTCCGGTGATGGTGAAACCGTGTCTGTCGATGGTATCTTCGAATCCCCAAAGGACGGGACCTCGTCGGTGATCGGTGAGATTGTCTCTGTCGACCTTGACTCTGAATCACTGGGGGTTGAGACGGACGAGGACGTGGGTGACCCTGAGTCACTCGCCGACATCGCCACCGTCGGAGTTGGCGCAGCCACCGCTGGCGCCGAGATGGGTGGCGGCGGCGGGGTGTTGCCCAGGTCCAGCGGCGGCAGCACCTCGCGGTTGCCGCTGCCATCGGCCCGCGACGCCACGGGCGCCCCGTTAGCGCCACCCGCAGCCTGCGGATGCACGGTATACAGCGCACCGCTTGGCATGCCGCCCAGCGCCTCGATCTGCCCCGCCGTCATCCAGTCCGACCCCGCGCGATACACCTTGCCACTCTGACCCACGTGATAGGCGCCCGTTTTCGGGTCGTAGCCGTCGATCACGAAATAGTGCCCCGGCGTGCTCAGAATCACGGGCTCGTGCTGGTTCGCGTCCGCCTGGATGTGATCCCAGTTGGCGCCGATCTCCAGTTGCGACGGCAGCCCCATCTTGTCGAGCAGCCGCTTCTCGTTGGCGATGCCGTTCATGCCGCCGGCGGCGGTCCAGCCGCTCTGCTTGGCCAGGTCCATCGCCTCGGCCGGCGTCGGGGTGCGACCGTAGACCTGGGAAAAGGCGATCGCGGCGACGGGTCCGCATGCGGCCATCGCCTCGTCAGGCGCCAGGCCGCTGTGGAACTGGTCCGGCACCACCACGCCCGCGCCGGGCTGAGCCACCGGCGGCGCCGCGGCAGCCGTCCGCGCCACCAGCACCGGCTGACCACTTACGACCTGACCACTCACGGCCTGACCACCCACGGCCTGACCACTCACTGCCTGACCATCCACGGCCTGACCACCCACCGGCTGGCCATTCAGCGGCGCGGCTTCCGCGGCCTGCAGACTCTGGTCGATCACCGACGAGTACCGCGTCGTAATCGTGTCGATCTTCGCCACGTAGTTCGGGTCCGTCATGTACCCGCCCTGCCGCAGCGCACTGACGAAGCCATCGACCGTCGTCTGGCCGACGGCATTCTTGTAGCGCGGGCTGGTCTCGATCAGGTTGGCGAAGTCGATGAACGATTCGGCCGGCGAGTGGTACGCCCGGAAGTTGTCGGTGATGGTGACGAAGCCGTTGCCATAGTCCTCCTGGGTCGGCGTGCTGAACGACCCAGCCGGACCGGTGCCTTTGATGCCGAACAGATTGTTGTGCGAGGCGTATTTGCCGTAGCCGGTTTCGTTGGCTGCCATGCCGATCAACGCCGCGGCCGGAATGCCCGTCGCCTTCGACACACGTGCCGCGTATGGCGCAACACTGCGAATGAACGCCTCTGGACTCGAGCTGTCGACGTCGCTCGGGGCGAAGGGCGTCACCTGCTGGGCTGCCGCGGTCGCGTCCGTCGACGCCGCGGCGCGCGCGGACACGAAGTCCGGCTGGGCGGGCGCTGGATCGCTGGTGGTCGGCGCCGAGCGCCCCGCCACCGACGCCACGGGCATCATGCCGACGCCTGCGCGATCGCGTGCATGAGTCGGCGTGCCTCCTCGGACGGGGCCACGTCCAGCTCCTGCCGCAGTGTTCGCTCACAGATCTGGTACCAGCGCACCGCACTCGACCGCTGACCCAGGCGGGCGTAGCACTGCATCAGCCGCAGGTACGCGTCCTCGCGACACGGCTCCTTGGCGAGCAGCGCGTGCGAGCGACGGATACATCCATCCAGGTCCATCGCGGCCATACTGAAGTGCGAGAGCCGCGTCAGAATCAGCAGGTATTTGTCCTTCAGTTCCTCGCGCGGATGAATTGTCCAGTCTTCGTACAGGTCTTCGATCAGAAAGTCGTCGCGATACAGCGACTCGGCGGCCGTGTACTCGCGCACCGCGGCGTCGATCTGCTGCTGGCGCTCGAAGCGCAGTCCAGCCGAGTAGTGCTCGTCGAACGCGTCAGCATCGATCCACAGGCCATCGGTATTGAGCACATAAGTATCGCCTTCGGCGCGGATCACTTCGATCGCGTCGCTCTCGGGGGCAAGTTGGGCCACCGCCCGCCGCAAGGCGTGGAGCGTCACACGCAGTCCGCCGATCGAGGACGCATTCGGGACGTCCGGCCAGAGCACGTCTAGCAAGACGTCGCGATGCACGCGACGGCCATTGACCAGCAAAAATTTGAGCAGACGCTCCGCCGAGCGGCGCCGCCAGCGCTGGACCGAGACGCCGCCGCGACTGACCTCGAACCGGCCGAAGCAACGAATGTGGACGTCAGCCGCCCAGTACAGGTCGCGCGGCGCCGGAGGCACGGGCGCCCGCCGCGCCACGGGTGACAGTCGACGGCTCGTGAGCTCCGCGTGCCGCACAGCCCGTCGCGCGAGCAAACGGTACGTGTCTCGCCGACGATGGGGCGTCGGCGGGCTGATCAACGCGAAGTCGTCCCTGGGAATACCCACGAGTGGCCGTCCAACGTTTGTCCTTCGGCGCTTGCGAAACACGCCACACGCGGTCGCGAACGATGTAACTCTCGGCCGAGGCACACACAATACCCACTTCCCGAACCTTGTCAAGGCCGGTCCACACATGCTGGCTCAGGCTTGCGAGGCTGACCGCGGGACCAGCGCGTCGGGCGGCAGGAGACCGAATTCCTTGGCCAGGTCACCAGCCAAGACAACCGTGACCTGGCCCGGCGCGGCCCACGGAGCACCCGCCACCCACTCCTGGAAGGCCGCCCGCTGCGTTCGGAGAACGTACACGTCGCCGCCGGGTCCGCCCATGTTGACCGCCAGTGACGTCGGCAGGCCCCATAACTCGATTGGATCGCCGCCACCCGGCGCGGCGCAGTACGCGGCGCGGATCGCCGGACGTGCGTCCAGCCAGGACAGGCGGTTGGCGGCGATCGTCTCGTACGGCAGGCCGGCCTCGTCGACATCCATCGGCGGTGGAATCTGGTCCTCTTGCTGCAGCTCCGCGTCGAGTCCCTGGTCGTGCAACAGGTCCAGGATATTGGCGAAGTCCACCTGCCCGGTGACCGGCGACCACTGCAGCACCGCCCGCTGGGTGACCTGCGAGAGCGCCCCGTGCCACACAAAACGCTGGCTGGCGGGATAGCCAAGCACCTGCCAGCCGCCCAGCCGCGTGAATTCGGAGTACATCTGGGCGTAGTCGTCGTTGACAATCGAAAATCCCATGCCTGTTGCGTCGCTAGCTTCGCCGTAGAACCACCCATCGTGGACTGGCCAGTCGGTGGCCGTCGGCGGCAGGCTGACGGCTGACGACGGCGTCGCGTGGCTCGTCCCACACGAGTCCGCCGCCGACGGCGTCTGGGCGACCGGGGCGGAGAAGGCCAGTGTCAGCGGCGCGGCCAGCGCCAGGGCCAGTGAGCTGCCGCGCAGCAGACGTCCGCGCACGTCGCCGATGCGCGCCTCGGTCCGCAGCACCCACACGCACAGCCAGCCGAGCAGGACGTAGCGCGCCAGGACCGCGCCCCACTCCAGCCACACCGCGGCGCCTCCGTAAAAGTACGCCCACGGCAGCAGCAGCGGGTAATCGATGAACGTCACCGCCTGGAGCGCCAGGGCCGTGGCCGCGCCGACGCGTGGATCGTCGAACGCCAGCAACATCAGCGGGATCAGAAACAGCTCGTATTGCGGACTCCACCCGATCGAAAAGAAAAAGAACGCGCACAACGTGAACAGCGACCAGCGGATGACGCTTCGCGGGGTGTGTGCCCGCGGGCGGGCAAACACGATGACGAGACCGACGGCCAGCGCGGTGAACACCAGGCTGGTCAGGTTCTCCCAGCGCAGTGGACCGGACGGAACCGGCGTCTGGAGCACGCTCACCGGCGGAGTGATGCCCGTAAAGACCCAGCCGTAGGCGGACCCGACGGCCGCGTCCTGAAAATACGGCTGTGAAAAATCATGCGGCGCGCCGGTCATCCAGTTGACGAAGGCGAACCACGTCTCCCAGGGCGGACGCGATGCCTGCCAGTTGAACGGGCTCACAAACATGCCGGGGTTGAGGGCCGCAAACGGGCCCAGCACCAGCAGCACGACGATGGCGGTGACACCGACCACGCGCAACGCATCACGCCGCCGCAGCAACACCACCAGGGGAACCAGCAACAGGACAGGAAAAAGCTTCAGGACGGTCCCGAATCCAATCGCCAGACCCGCCAGGACCAGCCGGCCACGTGTGACCGCCAGGGCGGCGGCGATGGTCAGCGCGACCGGCAGCAGGTCGGTGACGTAGACGGTCGCCGCGCCGTAATAGACGATGCCGAACGACAGCGCCAGGGTCAGCGCGGCAATGGTGGCGGTAGATCGACCCAACGGGCGGGCGGCCGCACCGACCAGCCACACCGAGAGGATCGCCGGGACGACCAGAAACACCAGCTCGAAGCCAAGGCGAAAGAAGGTATACGCCGACCACACGTCCGAGCCCGTCAGCGCTCCAAGTCCGCCGGCTACCGAGTCGATGGCGGTGATGAGGGCCTGCGTGCCCTGCGGATACGGGGTCCAGATGTTCCACATCCCGCGCGACGCCGCCAGCGTCGCGACCTGCGTCAGCCATTCGAGGTAGCCGAACCTGCCGCGCGAGAAGGCATCCAGCACCAGCTGGTCGTAGATGACCCAGGTGCTGGCGAAGACGGCAAAGATGGCGACGATGAAACGGGTGGGCACGAAGATGTCGGCGGCGGGCAGGACGGTGGCGCGCGCACGTGCATCGAGCAGCCATACGCCGGCCAACGCGGCGGCCAGGAGCAGGACGAAACCCAGACGCCCGATCAGATCGCTGGCACGTTCGGGCTGCCCCGGCGGCTGCGCCAGCGTGGCAACCAGCGCGGCACCGCCGAGCACCAGCAGGCTCACAACCAGCCCGACCAGCGGCAGGCGGCGCCTGGCGTTCCGCGGGACCGGGTTCTCGCCGTCGAGCAGCGGCGGGAGCATGGTCGTCATCGGGCGGATGTCGCCCTGGGCAACGGCTCGCTCAGCGACCTGTTGAACTGATCGTTCGCGGTGCTGGCGGTTTGCAGTGCGCGATCCAACTGGCTGCCCGGCGCCGGACCGACTCCCGCGGCGTCGAGCTCCGGCACGGGCGACGGGACCGGGACGACGCCGGTGCCAGAATCGGCCGGCCCCGGCGCCGGAGCGCGTTGCTCCGGAACCACCGCCCGCGGTGTCGGTTGGCGGACGGGCGTCGCCGTCGGCGCAGCACAGAACAGCCCCAACGGATTGGCGCATGCCGACTGGCCCGTGGTAGCCGGTGGTGGCTCAGCGGGCACTTCGTCTTGCGGTGGTTGGGACTGGAGCGTCGGCGCCGGAGCCGCATCGTTTGTCGAAATGGGCCCGGATGAAGGTGTCGGCGTCGCGATGGGCAGCACCGCGGGTCCCACCAGCTGAAAGCCACCAATAGCGAGCTGGGGTCGCGTATCCGGGGTTGGCGTGGGCGCACCCGCTTCCGCCGTCGCCGCGGGTGGGGGTGCCGGTCGCACCGTGCCGGTGGCAAAAGCGGTGCTCACCAGCAGAAAGACGGCCAGAGCCGCCAGGCTGGCTCCCCACAGTCGGGGTTGGTAGACAACTCGCTGCAGCAGACTGTCATGCGCGGGTGCCACCCTGCGTTCGACAATGCCCACGTCGACCAGCGCGTCCAGCTCAGCCCACCCGGCCGAGAACGCGTGCAGGCGGCCACGCTCGTCGACTGCTTTTACCGCCAGGCGCTCGGCCGTGTCGCCGTCGGGCGCCGCCCGGGCACTGGCCGCGCGCATGCGGTCCAGCATCGACAGCTCCTGCTCCTGCTCAGACTCGACCATGGCTCGCAGGAAGGGCGGCAGCAGCCCATCCAGGTGCTCGTTGCCCAACAACCCGATCAGCGCGAGCTGCCCGCCGCTGGCCGGCTTGGGTCCACCGTGGGTGCCCTGAAGCGTGACGAGCGTCGCGTCCTGCAGGCTGGCAGGTCGCACTGCCCGCGCCCGGCGAGGTCCGACGAAACGGACGACTATGGCGCTCATGTTGTCCAGCCCGAGCTCGCTGGTCGAACCGCCGCCCCGCCGCTGCATCTGCGCACGTCGCTCGCGGGTCTGCCGCGGCAGGCCCACCGTCGCCGCTTGGAGCGTGTGTCGCCGTAGGAGTTGGTCGATGGCCTCGATCGGCAGGTTGTTGGAGATGCCGTCGCTCATCAGCACGAAGTGGGTGCCCGGCCGCACCCGCATGTTCACGTGCTTCCCGTCGACGCCTTCCTTGTCCGGCCACCACTGCTCGATAAGCTCGGCCTCGTCGACATAGCTGAGCGTGGTATCGCCGCTGCCGACGGCGGTCGTGTCCTCATAGCCCAGTTTCTTCAGGCGGCGGTCACTCGCGGTCCGCCGCGTCGGCGGCAGCACCGCCAGGACCGAGTCGCCAATCGACGCGGCGTACGCACGGCCGTCCGACGCCAGGTACAGCGCCGTGAGCGTCGTAGACAGCTGCCCGTCACGCGAGCTGACCAGGGCCTCGTCGGCGGCTCGCAAACCATCCTTGAGTCGATCCAACACGTCGACCTCAGCGCTGCTGAAGAACCGCTCCACGAAGGCGCCCTGCGCCAGCTGGCTGGCCCGCCAGCCGGCCGGGCCGCCCGCGGCAAACGTACTGCCGGTCGCGCCGTCCGCCAGCAGGCACAGCATGAAATCGCCCAATGGGCCGTTCGCTTTCTGACCCAGGTCGCGGCTGGTGATGACCAGGCAGCGATCGTCGTTCAGCTCGTGGCTGTCGCCGATGTCGCTGACCATGCCGATCTCCGCCCAGGCGACCGGGTGGCCAAATGGCGTGCTCAGCTCCAGCTGGCGTTCGACGGCCGGCGCCTCGGACTCCGCCAAGGCCATCTCTCAGCCGCCCACGGGCATCCTGGCCATCATCGCCAGGATCAGCAGACACAACAACACCAGGCCGACGGCTGCCAGGAACGGGCGATTGTCCAGGAGATTCGGCAACGACTTCGAGTGCTTGCGCGTCCGCTCGACGGCCTGCGCGTGATCGAAGTCGTGCCACAGCGCGGCATCGCCCAGACAGCTGTAGGCGTGTGTATCGACGTCGGCGATCAGGCACTTCACGACCAGCTCGTCGAACGCGGCATTGCCCGTCACCGGGCTGGGTTCACCTTCAGCTGGCGGTTCGCGACCGGTCGCCAGGATGTAGAGCAGCTCACCGAAGCCGTTAACGTCGGAGACCAGGCTCTCAATGACGGCCCGCGACACATTGGGTATGTCTCCGGGCAAGCGCTCGATCTCGCTCGAGGCGTCCAGGTCGATCAGCGTCAGCTCGTCGAGCGGCGCATCGGGCAACGGCAGCAGCACATTCTGGGGCTTGACGTCGCCGTACACCACCGGACGCGGCAAGCTGAGCATCCCCCGCAGCACACGGCCGACCTGCTGGCCAACGTTCAGCGCCGGCTCGGGACCCAGACGCCCGCTGCGGCTGGCGTGCGCCCCGATCCACTGCACCAGGTCACCGCCACTCAGGAACGGCAGCAGCAGCGCGGCCAGCTGCCCGAGGGCCGGGCGTTCGGCGTCCAGCGGGATCCATTCCAGCTCGTCGCGCAGCGGCCGCACCACGCCGCCGAGCTGTGCGTCGCGGCAGCGGACGAGCAGCCCGAGCTCGCGTTCGAGGAGCGGCGCGTAAGCCGGGCCGGTCAGTTTGAGCACCACCTCGCTGGGTTCAGAACGCCCGCTGCGAGCAATGTAGACCAGCGCCGTGGCGGTGCGGCTGATCAGACCTTCGAGGACGTACTCTCCGAGCTGGCAGGGCGGCGCCAGGTCCTCCGCGAGTTGCTCGAGCTCGGCGGCGCCGACCCGGTTGTTAATCGCCACCGGGCCGAGACGAGATCACCGAGATCCGACCCGATCCAGCGGCGCTCGGCTCCAGCGGGTTGGCTTTTTTGCTCTCGGGCGTGGCCTTGTCGCGCAGCCCGACCTGGTTGAACAGGTACTCCACCCCGGTGCTCAGTCGCACGCGGTCATGGTGCGTCAGACGGAAGGGTTTGGTCGTCGCATCTTGCGCGCGCCCGATGTGAAAGACCTGGCTCTGCGGACGCGGTTCGATGTGTGCTCCGGCGCCGGCCCAGCCGAGCTGGACATAGCAATCGTTAGTCTTCGGATCACGCCAGATGCAGGCCGCGTGACGGCTCAGGTCCCTGACCACCTCCTCGTCGCCCCGAATGTCCTGGTACGGCAACCTGCTGAAGTCGCGATTGCCGACCTGGTTGTCCATGAACGGCGGGTGATAGCCGATGCGTAACTTGCCTCGGGCGGGGAACTCGATGACCTCCGGAGCCAGGTAGTGGCCATCCAGCACATTCAACCGAAGGGTTGGCGGAAACTCTTTTGTCACAACCGCCGGTCGGCCGGCGGCGCTGCCTGCGCGCACGAACAACAGGATGACGACCAGTTCGCCAAGCAGCAAGAGGGCTATCACGCCCCAACTGCGCACCGCGTTGCGGACATCGCGCAGCACATCGTCCGGCACGGTGAACGTGGTCGTCATGACTGGCCCGGCGCGACCATCGGAAATAATGCGCGCCGACAGGTCATGCCGCCCGTTGGACAGCTGTTCGGGGTCGAGCAACACCGCCCAGGGGTCGGACGTGACCTGCGTCACCTGTCCGTCCAGCGTCCACTCGACGCTGTCGATTGGGGCATTCTCGGTCGGGCGGACTTCGACCCACGTGGCCTGGCTGATGGCTTCGTCGGCCGACAGCCTGCCCGCGCTGGTCTCGATCGAGGCAATCTGCACCGGTCGCGTCACGACCTGAAACGTCGTCGTAGCCGCCAGCGGGACGCCGTGCGCGCCGACGCCGAGGGTGTGGCTGCCTTCGTCAGGTGCCGGCAGCTCGAAGCGGCGCGCCCCAAACGCGGGCGCCAGCAGCAGACCAATCCGCCGACTGATGTCCTGGCGATTGGTGGCGTTCAGCACGTACTCGACCCGACCACCAGGCGTCGCTTCGGCCAGCGCCTCGGCCGGTCCCTGACCGCCGCTGCCCGGGAGGGCCACGATGCTGACCTGGATGCCACTGTCGACCGCGAAGCCCCGAAGCGTCCCCAGCGAGGCATTCAAGGTGGCCGCGCTCGCCAGCGGTCGGTTGACGAACAACAGCAACACGCGCGTATCGGCGGTCTGTGAGCCGAGCAACCGCAACGCGCTTGAAACCTGCTCGAGCGTGGCCTGGCTGTCGACCGGCTCATTCTGGATGACGGCGTTCAGGCTCCGCTGCAGGTCGGTGGCCGACGAGGTGAACGCCGCCTGGTCCCAGCCGGCCGCGTCGGCCGTGCTGTCGATCGCAACCGTGTCACGATTGACGTCGATCCCCTGCACGCCGTCGGCCAGGGCGTTGGCCACCGCGTCGCGTACCTGTGGCGAGGCCGACGAGTCGAGCCAGAAGCCCACCGCGAGCGCAATCGAGGGCCGCCCTTCGAGCGCAAGCGTGACGGGTGAGCCGTCGATGGTGGCGTCCAGCGCGGCAGGCGTGAGATCGCTCACGGGCAAACCCGACTGGTCCAGCGCGTACAGGCTGCCGATCAACGTGCGGCTGGTGGACGGGCTGGTGACACGCACCCCCAGACGGCTGATCGCGGGTGCGGCCGCGGACTGGGCCGCCGCTTCGGGGGGCGGGCACAGCATCAGCGTGGTGACGATTATCCACGCCACCGCTGAAATGATGTGCACGCTTCGCGGATGTCCGGCGCTTACCGGGACCACGCGCCAGCCTCCTTGCGCGGGATGTTCACCTCTGGTCAACCGCCGTGTCAAATGCGCATGCCATGCTACCGTTCGGCTGAGCTGAGAGAACAACGTGTCGACGATCACCGAACGTGCGGTCTTGCGTGTAGAACGACACGGCGCTTTCAAGGCCGTGCCGGCTGTCAGGGCCGTCGTCACCTGGCAGACCGCCGTCCGCGTCCTCGCGCCACTGGGCGCGCTGTACGTCGAGGGCTGGCCCGCGCTGATCGGCGCCCTCCTCGTCCAGGAAGGCGGCCTGTGGCTCGCGCGCCACATCACGGCCAGCGCGCAGCGTCAGGTCGCCAGCGCACTGTTCCTGGCCGCTTACGGACTGCGCATGCTGATCGTGCTGCCAACGCACTATGTCGCCAAGCTTGGCAACGGCAGCGGCGCGCTGTACCGCGACGATTACACCAACGACCTGGTTGGCGACTGGCTGGTCCGCATTGCGCGTGGCGAAGGCGCCACGGCGATCTTTCCGGGTCACCAGTACCTGCTGGATAGCGTCTATTCGTATCTGCTCATGGGCATCTACGCCGTGTTCGGCTACGCGCCGCTAGTGCCCAAGCTGCTCAACGTCGGCCTCGCCGCGCTGTGCTCCGTCTTTACCTTCGAGATCGCGCGCAAGATCTTCAGCCAGCGCGTGGCGGTCCTGGCCGCGCTTGGCACGGCGTTCCTGCCGAGTCTCATCGTGTGGAGCGTCGCCACGCTCAAGGAAACCCTCGTGCTGTTCGTGTCGCTCGTGGCGCTGTGGGCGTTACAGATCGTGGGCGAGGCTGATCGCCGCGACCGCCGCATCTGGGATGCGCTGGTCGTCCTGCTGGCTACGACACTACTGCTGCTGGACCTGCGCTCGACGAGTGCCTTCATCGTGATTGGCTTGCTGGGCGTGTTCGTCGTGGCCCGCTCGCGCGTGCGGCCACGCGGCTGGCAACTGGGGCTCGCGGGCGTGGCGATCGCGGCCCTCCTGGTCGGCGGCACGCTGGTCGCCCGCGAGCGCACCAACAACCGCCCGCTCACCGCGAGCTTCGAAGATTTGGCGCTGCAGATCCGTCATCGCCGCGCGCAGGAGGCCGCCGGTGCGGCCTCGCAGCTTCGTCCTGAGGACCTGACTTCGGACACCAGCTCGCAACTGCCCGCGGCCGAGGCCTCGAGCGACGCGGCGCCGTTTTCGTTCGTGGGCGACGTGCTCGACCCGCTGGGCTACGCGCTGCTGGCGCCCACGCCCTGGCAGGCGACCAGCCCACTCGAGCTCGCCGCCAGCGCCGAGATGCTGGTGTGGTACGTGCTGCTGGTCGCCAGCGTGTTCAGCTGGAAGGCTGGTCCGCGGCAGCCGCTGTTCTATTTCGGCCTGATCGTCTATGGCGTAGCGAACTGGCTGATCCTGGCGGCGGTCGAAGGCAACGTTGGCAACCTGCTGCGCCACCGCATGATGCTCGACCCCGTGCTGCTGATCCTGGGGGCCGCGGGTCTGGAGTGGCTGTGGCTGTCTCTGCGTGCGCGAAGCGGCTCAGCGGTCCAGGTAACGGAGCTGCCAGACTAACAGCGCCGCCACGCCGACGAGGAAGGCAGCCCAGAACACATACGCCGCGGGTGCTGGCCAGGCCACGCACCCCGGCGCCCGATCGGCGCCGCACACCACCACGCCGCCGAGCCAGCCACTCGCCGAGGCCAAGAGCGCCAGGCACACCCCGATCACGCCCAACGTCACCAGGACCAGTTGGACCCTCACCCGTCCACGCCAGGTGTCAACACGATGAGCTGTTGGCTCACCGACCAGACTCCGTACGTACCAGCGTGCGCCGCGCGGCGATCTGTCGGCTCACGAGCGTCGAGAGTGTACGATTTCGCGTCGGTGGCAGCCTCCGCAACCGAGTCAACTCTGCTGTCCCCGCGCCCCATCTTCGCGGCGGCCCCCCGCCA
>JAFAWJ010000001.1 GCA_019242065.1 Chloroflexota bacterium | reverse complement strand
CAGGTCGTCGCCGAATGAACTTCTCCGACGGGGCCGCATCCTCCCGCGGCGGCGGACAAGCGGCGGAAGACGTGCAAAGTGGACGGATGCCGCCAATCTACTTCTTGTGGGAACATCCGGAGGCAATGTTGAGTCCAGTCAAGTGTGTAAAAGCCGTCGGTGCAGTGGTTGATCCATCGTCGTCGTAGTCACTCCGGGCTGTGGGCATGTGGGCAACGCGGAGCGTTGTCCAAGTCCTGCGTGAGCAGGACGGCATGTCCCCAGCCGCTGATCACACGCTCGCGATCGGCAGTGGCAGCACCTCCTCAGAACTAGAGAGTTTCGCGAGCGACTCGGCACTGAAGTAACGGCGAGCGACCTGCCACTCGTCGTGCTGCTCGGCGAGCACCGCGCCCACGAGGCGGACGACGGCACCGCTGTTGGGAAAGATGCCCACCACGTCGGTGCGCCGCTTGATCTCCTTGTTCAGCCGCTCGAGCGGGTTGTTGGACCAGATCTGGTGCCAGTGCTCGTGCGGAAAGGTCAGGTACGCCAGGACTTCGTCTTCGGCTTCGTCCATGAGCTGGGCCACGCGCGTAAACCGCGCCCGGAAGCTCTCGGCGACCGTGCGCCACGTCTTGCGAGCCGCAGCTGCGTCGGGTTGCACAAACACGGTGCGGATCGTGGCGGCGATCATCTGCTGCGCACTTTTGGGCACGATCGCCAGCACGTCGCGAATGAAGTGCACCCGACAGCGCTGCCAGGCTGCGCCCTGCAGCACCGACGCGATCGCCGCCTTCAGACCACCATGCGCATCGCTGATCACCAGCCGCACATCGCTCAGGCCACGCGCGACCAGGTTGCGCAGGAAGGCCAGCCAGAAGGCGCCGCTCTCCGTCGGTCCCACATCCAGACCGAGCACTTCGCGTTCACCGGTCGCCGTCACGCCGATGGCCACCACGATGGCCTGCGACACGACCCGCCCAGCATCTCGTACTTTGACGAACGTGCCGTCCAGCCACACGTATGGGTAGCCAGCATCGAGCTTGCGCGTGCGGAAGCGCTCGACCTCCGCGTCCAGTTCGGTGCACAGCCGACTGACCTGACTCTTGCTGATGCCCTGCATCCCCAGTGCCTGCACCAGGTCATCCACTCGCCGCGTGGAGACGCCCTGGACATACGCCTCCTGGACGACCGCCACCAGTGCTCGCTCGGCGCGTCGCCGCGGCTCCAACAGACTCGGAAAGAAGCTGCCATCGCGCACCCGTGGCACCTGTAGCTCGATCGTGCCCACGCGCGTATCCCACGTCCGCTCGCGGGTGCCGTTGCGATAGCCCGTCCGCTCCGGCGTGCGCTCGTGGCGTTCGGCACCGAGATGCTGCTCGAGCTCCATCTCCATCAGCGCCTGAGCCAGCACCCGCACGCCTTCGCGTAACCAATCATCCTGCTCCACGCCCGCCTTGCGCAGCACTTCGGCAACTGCCATTCTGAGTTCGTCGGCCATCGGCTCTGGGTCCCTTCATCGGTCTTCGACAAACGCGATGAAACCCAACCGCTGGCCGTCTTCGTCAACAGCCTCGCCGACTTTTACACACCTCTGTGGACACTACCTGTTGGCGAGTTCTCACCGTGTGGTAACCTTTTCGGCGACTCACCGGTAGATTTTGTGCCATGTTTCGTGGCATGTGAAACAAACGGGAGAGAGTAGGCGCTCTCGATCGCTTTGTTTTCAACCTTTGAGCTGATATGTAGTCGATTCAGTACTACGTATGGCTATGTGCCGTGTAGCAAAGGAGTACCGGTGAGTCACTTCTTTCGATATGTCCCGGCTGGCTTCACTCAAAGCTGCGCGCACGCGCGCCGACTTCGCGCGTTTGCTCGAATTCGGGCCCTCGGAACTCGCCTACTTATTGTACGTATTGCCCGAGTCGCAGAAGTACCAAACATTCCGCATTAGGAAGCGCAGTGGCGGCGAGCGGACGATCGACGCTCCACTTGCTGGCCTGAAGATCGCACAGCGCAAGTTGGCCGACCTGCTTCAGGATTGCGCTGACGAGATCGAAGCCGCCTCGGGTCGCGTTGACCTCGTAACCCATGGTTTCAAGCGCAAGCATTCCATCATTACCAATTCGACACGGCATCGCGATCGCCGGCATGTTCTGAACCTCAACCTAGAAGACTTCTTTCCTTCGATAAATTTCGGTCGGGTGCTTGGCT
>JAFAWJ010001163.1 GCA_019242065.1 Chloroflexota bacterium | reverse complement strand
GTGCCGCCTGATCGCCACCAGGATGTGGTGCACCTCGACGTTGCCCGCAGCGACCGTCCATTCGGCTTGAACCTCCTGGACGTGGGCCTCGGCTGGTCGCGCGACCGAATGGTCGACAACGCCCTTCGCGTGTTCTCCAGGGAGTTCGACAACTTCTGGGGTCCGCGTATGGAGATTGTCTTTCGCTTCGCATTGTTGCTGCTGGTCGAGGCCAACCAGGTGGTTGTGGCCGCCGATCCGACCGGTGGCCGCGACCGACAATGGACGATCCTCGAGGTCCCGCGCGTGCTGGAGGAGTCGGGCTTTCGTCAGGCGCTGCTGGCAGAGATCCATGACCGCCAGGTGCTGGACTGGTGGCGCACCTTCTACGACGCCCTGGATCGTCGCTTCCTGCTGGAGGTCATCAATCCGGTGCAGACCAAGACGTACAAGTTCGCGGCGAACCAGACGGCGCGGGCCATCGTCGGTCAATCCCGCTCGACGATTGACCCCTGGGCCTGGATACGCGACGGCTCCCTGGTCGTGGTCGATGTGGCCAAGGAGCAGGTCGGCGCCGACATTGCCGCTTTGCTGGGCGGCACGCTAGCCAACCTGGTCGCGTTGGCTATCGGCCGCCAGGCCTCGCTGCCCGTCGAAACCCGCCGTCACGTGGCGTTGCTGGTCGATGAGTTCCACGCACTGCCGGCCGCCGACTACGCCGCGCTGCTGGCCGAGCTTGGCAAGTATGGAGCCAGCCTGACACTGGCGACGCAGACGCTGGGGGCGCTGGAGCGATCGAATGGCGATCAGCACTTGCTGCAGGCCGTCTTCGGCAACGTCGACCACCTGTTCGCTTTCAACTGCGCGGCGGCTGACGCGCGAGTGCTGGCCCCGGAGCTGGGGGCGCCGCTTGATGCCGCCGACCTGGTCGAGCTCGGGGATTACCAGTGTTACGCGCGGCTGAGCTATCAGGGCGAGCGGCTGCCGGCGTTCCATCTGCGACTCGACCCACCATCAGTTGGGGACGCGGTTGTGCGCGACCTGCTGGCGTCCAGCTCGGCGTTGCGTTACGGGCGCGACGCGAGACACGTGGCTGCCAATCGCGAGGTCCTGCTCGACCGAGTCGCGCAGCTCGGGCGTGCGCGGGCGGCCCAGGGGACTGGACAGGCACTCGATGATCCCGGGAAGGGTGCGCTGCCACAGCGGCGGCCAGCAAGATCGCGTGGAACGCGAGGCCAGCGGAGCGATCGCGTGCGGGAAAAACAGACGCCCGCCACGCCAGTGTCGGACGGTTCGGAGGGTCAGGACTCGAGGGCCGAGGCGTGAGGGTGGAGGTAGCGCTCGGCGAGAACATGCTGGACGATGTGGAGCACGAGCTGCTGCGGCTGCTCGCATGGCTGCCGCTGGTGCCACTGCCTGTGCTGCGACCATTCGTGGCGTGTGGGTCGAGCACCCTCCATCGACATGCCCGGCGCCTGGTTGATGGCGACCTTGTCCGGGTGCTGAGCGATCCGTGGCAGGGGATGGGTCGACCGCGCAACCTGCTGTACCTGTCTCGACGGGGTCTGGCTCGCGTTCGAGGCGATGAGCCGGTGATGCTGGCGCGACAGCTGGCGGCGGGCGGAGCTGACGCGGGTCAATACGTCGACCTGAGTAAGCTTGCGCCGCTGCTGGCAGTGTATGAGCTGCTGGGCCTGGTGGCAGCTTCGGGGACCACTCCAGCCGTAATGAGCGAGTGGAATCGACCGTGGCGACGCCTCGTGCCAACACCACGCGGCTCGGTTCGAATCGTGCGCTTACCAGCTGGTGCCACCATCGTCCGGAACTGCACCAACGGGCCGATCCCTGATGAGTACGTGCTCGTGCCCGACACCGGCGGCCTGGCGCTTCCGTCGATACGGTCAAGTTTGGGCCGGCTGGCGGAGTACCAGGCGCGCGATCCCGCGTCACGTGTGGTGACTGTGATCGCTACGACCACCGCTCGCCGGGCGGAGGCGTGGCGTCAGCTGTTGGATTCGGTCTGTTCGGAGCGGGGCGTGCCACCGACCAGGGTCCAGGTGGCCACGTGGGCAGAGCTGCGTCTCGCGGCCGGGGCGCACGAGTGGCGCAGCGTACGAGCCGTCAATGTCGGAGGCTCATCATCGACTGTCGAGCGTCCGATGGCCCGGAGCTCGGCGGGCCGGGCACTCGTACCCCCGGTCACACCGAGAACGAAGGGTGGCGTATCCGAGCGTCAGCGGTTCAGCGAGCTGGATCGCGCGATCCTCGAACTGGTAGCACGGCACCCGTTCCTCCCGCGCGCACTGATTGCCGACGTCCTGGGAGGAAGCACCGCGTGGACCCGTGCGCGAAGTCGATCGTTGGTCAGCCGCGGGTTTTTGCGGATTGCCTCGGCTGCCGAACTGAACCCGCCGAAACTGGCCGGTATGGAGTTGCTGGAGGCGACGGGCGAGGGGCTGGCGCTGGTCTGCGCCAGTCTCGGGCTGCCGGTCGGCGCGGCGGTGCGCCATCACGGACTGGCCGGTGGTGGTCCGCAAGACCCAATCGGGCAGCGTGCGGCTCTGATAGATCACACGAACCATACGCTGGGTGCGGACGCGGTTTTCGCCGCCATCGCGCGCGCCGTACGCGCCCATCCGGTCGGCGGGGAGCTGGTGGAATGGCGCGGACCCGCCGCCTGCGCCCGCGGGCGCCTGCGACCGGATGGCTATGGTCTGTTGCGCGTGGGACGGCAGCAGCATGGTTTCTTTCTGGAGTTCGATCGCGGGACCATGCGCCCCGGTCAGCTCCGGGCGAAGTTCGTGGCGTATCAGCGCTATCTGGTCGGACGGAATGTCGGGCACGCGTTTGCCGGCTTCCCCACGATCCTGGTCGTCACGATCAGCCCCGGGGCGGAGCACCGGCTCGCGGCCGCACTGTGTGCAGCGGATCGGGCGCAGGCAACCTCGCTGGGTGCGCTGCTCACGACGACCGGCTGGCTCGAATCGACACCGGGCGGGCCACTTGGCGCGGTCTGGCGGACATCCGCCGACACGCGTCGGCGTGTCTGGCCTGAC
>JAFAWJ010001147.1 GCA_019242065.1 Chloroflexota bacterium | reverse complement strand
TACGTCATATACGCGAATTATTCCGAGCCCAGCTCACCGCGACTGTGACCTGAGTCACATCCAGGCGAGTTGCTCGAGGACGTCGCGATCACGAACGTGAATGCGCCCGCGCTCCAGCCGCACCGCTCCGGACTGGCTCAGCGCCTTCAGCGCGCGCCCGACGACTTCGCGGCGCGAGCCCGCCATCGCCGCCAGCAGCTCCTGGGTCAAGCGCGGCGCGCCACCGTCGCCGCCTTCGAGCAGAATCTTCGCCAGTCGGCTGGTGACGTCCCGGAAGGCCAGGTCTTCGACCAGCGCCAGGGCTTCGCGCAGACGCCGCGCAAAGGTGCGAGTAATGGCCAGGGCGATGCCCGGCCGCTCGGCCACGAAGCGCATCAGGTCGCGCTGGCGCAGCAGATACAGCGTGCAGTCTTCGATGGCCTGCGCGCTGGCGGGATTCGGCCCGGCGTCGAACACCGCGACCTCGTTGAACATGTCGCCCGGGCGCAGCAGACGCAGGACCTGCTCGCGGCCGCGCGGCGAGGTCTTGTAGAGCTTGAGTCGACCGGCCTGCACCACGTACAGCACCGAGGACGCGGCGCCCTCCAGCAGCACGATCTGGCCGGCGGGGTACTGGCGCTTGAGCATGACGCTGCCGAGTGCGTCGAGGTCGTCGGTGGCCAGCTCGTCAAAGAATGCTGAGCGCAGCGACCGCAGCTCTTTAGCCGAGACCGCCCGCGGCTTTCTCTGACCCACGCCCGCCCCAGGCGCACGCCCTCGCGCCTCAGATTCTGCTCGCGTGGAGCCCGTCAACGTGGCCGGCAACGCGCGGAATTATAGTCAGCGAGTTACACACAGACCGTGGCGTGTTGGCCAGACGGTCACTTCCCAGGAGATCGTCGATCGTTGCCAGACACGGATACACAATTACGAAGTCCCGAACACCCGAGCGGAGGCCGTCACCGCGGCCGCGGGCGACGCCACGCGACGCACGACGCGAGCCTGCCGCTACCTGAACTCGAGGTCGAGCTGAGCGGGGCGGCCTTCGGCGGCGAAGCGCTGGGTCACCTGCCGGACGGTCGAGTGGTGTTCGTGCCCCGTGGACTGCCAGACGAGCTGGTCCGAGTGCAACTGGTCGAGGAACGGCGCGATTTTGCGCGCGGCGAGGTCGTCTCCGTGCTGCGCGGCGCTCCCGATCGAATCGACCCGCCGTGCGCCCACTACGCGGAGGGCTGCGGCGGCTGCAGCTGGCAGCACGCTGAGTACGCACTGCAGCTGCGGCTGAAGCGAGCCATCGTGGTCGACCAACTGCGGCGGATTGGTCGGTTCACCGACGTCGAGGCCGAGGAGCGGGTTCGACCGCCGCTGGGCATGCTCGAACCCTGGCGCTACCGCAATCAGGCGCGCTTTACCGTCGGGCGGCGCTTTGGCGAGCTGTGTTTTACCTATCGGGCCACACACCGACTCCTGCGCATCGAAGAGTGCTGGATCGTGCACCCGTCGATCCAGGCGGTACTCGAGATAGCCCAGGGCCGTCTGGCAGACATCCAGCGCCGCATCCACCAGGTGCTGGTCCGCGTCGGCGCCAACACCGGCGACGTGCTGATCTCGCCCACGTTGCCCGAGATCCCGGAGCTGACGTCGGGCCAGCCGTATCTGGAAGAGGAACTGCTCGGCCGACGGTTTCGCTTGCAGCCGCCGTCGTTCTTTCAGGTGAACACGCGCCGTGAGTTGCGCCCCGTCCCGCCGGTGATTCACGGCGAGTGGCTGCCGCTACCCGCCGACGGACTCAGCATGGCCGAGATCCTGGCACTGCTGGTGATCGACCGGCTGGCGCCCGAGCCGAGCGACGTGGTGGTCGATGCTTATTCGGGGGTAGGCACCTTCGCGCTGCTGCTGGCGCCGCTGGTGCGCGAGGCAATTGGCATCGAAGAAGCCAGATCAGCCATCAAAGACGCCGAACACAATGTCCAGGGCGTGGACAACGTCCGCTTCGTCGAGGCCAAGACCGAAGCGGCCTTACCCGGCCTCGGGGTCCGCCCGTCAGCGGTCGTCCTGGACCCCGCGCGGGCCGGCTGCCACCCCGACGTGCTGCGCGCGCTGCTCGAGACGCACCCCGCCCGCATCGTGTACGTCTCGTGCGACCCGAGCACCCTGGCCCGCGACCTGCGGGTCCTGGTCGACGGCGGCTACACCCTGCGCGAGGTGCAGCCACTCGACATGTTCCCGCAGACGTACCACGTCGAGTGCGTCGCGACGCTTACGGCTTAGCCTGCGGGTCTGGATCCTGGCCGGGTTTGGTCGGTGTGGTGATTTCACGATCCGTGGCCTGGTGCTGGGCTTCGTCCACCAGCATCGTCAGGTGCGACCCGTAGCGACCGACGACCCGGTCCAGGACGGCGCCGCACTGCTCGCACACGCCTTCGTCGTGGGTCGGCGTACCCGGCTGGCCGACCTGGACATGGTCGGTCACGCGAGATCCGTCAGTCGTGCCGCACACGGCACAAACCTGAGCGCTTCTGGCTTCAGGCGCGTGGCGTTGAAGACGTACGACGGTCATGTCTAAGACTCCTCCAGAGTTCGGAAACGATGATCGAACCTGGCACGGCACCGTGCGCGAGGAATGCACAGCCACGGCGTTGGAGCTGGCCTTAGCGGTCTACTTAGCGCACATCGCGTGCCAACCCGAGCCAACCTCACACCAACCGGGAGATCAGCCAGCACGCGGCGACGGTGGGCAGCACGCCAAACACGAACAGGCGCGCGGCCAGCAACAGGCTGACCATGCACGCCATGACCCACGCAAACCAGATCGGAATGTGGACCTGCAAGAGGAACGGCGCCGCGTTGCCGCTGAGCAGCAGCAGACTTGGCCCACCCGCCAGCGCGACGCGGGGTAGGAAGGTGAGCATCGGCAGGCACAAGACCACGATCAGTCCACAGACCAGCAGCGTCGCGTTCAGCGACTGGCCGATCCACGGGGCCAGCCGGCCGGTCAGGAGCGCAAAGCTGACCACACCCACCACGGGCAGCAGACCAACCGCGAGCAGCTCACGGCCGCTGCCCTGTTCCCACTCGTAGGGACCCGGCAGCAAGTAGTACGCCGCCGCGAAGATGGCCAGCGGACCCGGCAACGTGGACTGCCGGGGAGGAATGACGATCGACCCCGTGGGCTGCGCCTGGCTCCAATCGTCAGGCGGCGGCGCGGCCGCGGCCGGTGGAGCGGGCGGCGGGGGAGGTGGGTTGCGGCGACCGCCGTACGCGAGACGATCGAGATCGTACTGGCGACGACGCGCGGGATCGCGCAGCACCGTGTAGGCCTCGTTGAGGAGCCGAGTCATCGCCTGGTTCTCGGGCGTGTCTCCGGCGGTATCCGGATGATTGTCCCGGATCAACGCGCGGTAGGCCACGTCGATAACCCTCTGCGTTGCGGTCGGCTGCACCTGCAGCACCGCGTAGTAGTCGAGCGGGCCCTCGTTAGGGATGGTCACGCCCCACCGTCCCGTCCTGCGCCCTGCTCAGCTCGCTCTCGAGCTCGTTGGCTTTGCGTTCGGCGGCGTCCAGCCGGGCTTCATC
>JAFAWJ010001081.1 GCA_019242065.1 Chloroflexota bacterium | reverse complement strand
CGGCGCCTCAAGTTCGTGTGAGGCCTTTCCGGCAACGAATCGCGGCGCCCGTCCGTTCTTAAGGAAAGCTGTTACGCTGTTTGCTCGATCCTGAAATGCTGCACGTTGCCGTCGTTCTGCCTATGTACAACGAGGCAGACAACGTGGCGGCGCTGCTGGAGCGGCTGGCCGCGGTGCGCGAGACGTCGGGCCTGGACCTGGCGGCGATCGCAGTCGACGACGGCAGCCGCGACGCAACCCGCGAGCGGCTCAACGAACTTGCGCCGCTATATCCGTTCCTGAGCGTCGTCTGCCACACGCGCAATCAAGGCATGGCCGCGGCGCTGCGCACGGGCATCGCCGCAGGTCTCGCCCAGCGTGCACCGCGTGTCGACGTGCTCGCGTTCATGGACGCCGACCTGACCCACGCCCCCGAGGACCTGCCGCGACTGATTGCGCCGATCGCGACCGATCGCGCCGACTTCGTCCTGGGCTCGCGCTATGTGCCCGGCGGCCGCATGCAAGGCGTGCCTTGGGCGCGAAGAGTCATCAGCGTGGTTGGCAACGCTGGCGTGCGGAGACTGCTGAATGTGCCGGTCGGCGACCTGACCAGCGGCTTCCGCGCCGGGCGCGCACAGGTCTTTCAAGCCATCCGGCTCGAGGAGCAGGGCTTCGGCATTCAACTCGAAGGCACGGTCAAGGCGTACCGTGCCGGGTTCCGCGTCGCGGAGGTGCCCATCACGCTCGGCGTGCGCAAGAACGGCTATTCGAAAATGGCGTACACACGCTCGTTCTGGCTGGGGTATGGCCGACTCATCGGCAACCTGTGGATGAATCGGCGTGTGATAGACTTGCCTGCCCTGGATACAACGATTTATGCCGAAGTTGAAGACACACAAGGCCGCCGCACGGCGGTTTGAATACACGGGCTCCGGGAAGCTTGTCCGTACGCGGCATGGTAAGAGCCATCTGCGCCGCAATAGGTCGAAGCGAGCAGCCCGCGAGTACGACGAGATGATGCCTGTTTCCGCGCGTGACTTGAAGCGGGTGCGGCGGCTCATGCCGTACGCCAGCAACTAGCCGATGACGCGTATCAAACCGGGCGTCACCGCTCACCATCGACACAAGAAGACCCTGACGATGGCCAAGGGCTACACGCAGGGTCGTCGCAAGCTGATCCGCATCGCCAACGAGACGGTCATGAAGGCGCTGGCGTATGCGTACCGAGACCGTCGCGCCCGCAAGGGTGACATGCGTCGACTGTGGATCCAGCGGATCAACGCTGCCGCGCGACAGCATGGCATGAGCTATTCGGTGTTCATGGCCGCGCTCAAGGAGCGGGGGGTGGACTTGAATCGCAAGGTGCTGGCCGATCTGGCCGTGCGCGATCCAGCCGCGTTCGGCGCGCTGGTTCAGGCGGAATAGCTGCTCAGAGGGCTGGGACGTCCAGCCCTTCGTAGATTTCCTCCAGGCTGAGTTTCATCGTCGGACATTGCAGTTTGACGCCCGCCTGGCCACCGAGCACTGTGTCGTACCACTGGTCGTCGTCCGCGGCGCGGTAGTGGAGCATGACGCGACGCTGATCGCGCCAGACGATGAGGTAGTCCCGCAAGCTGGGAATGTCACGATACGCCAGCCACTTTTCGCGCAGGTCGACGGACTGTGTACTGGGCGAAAGAACCTCGACGATCAGGCACGGTCGAGTGATGTACGACTGGATGCTGGCGTCATGCTCACAGGCGACCTGTACATCCGGGTAATAGACTGCCGTGTCGCCGAGGCGCAGGCGCATGTCGCTTCCGTACACGCGGCAGGGACCGCCGCGCGCGGCTTGCCACAAGACGGCGAGGACATTAGCCGCAATGAGATTGTGTCGCTCGGATGCACCCGCCAGGGCGTAGATCTGGCCGCCCACATACTCGTGCTTGGTCGAGCTCGCCTCCTCCATCTCCAGGAATTCCTCGACGGTCAACGCTGGCGTGCGGCGCGGGGTGCCCATAGCCACCTCGAAAGTGTACGGTCTGCGCTAACGTGAACAACCGTGATCGCTGAGTCGAGTCCCGCCCCGACACCGGCGCTGGTTGTCCTCGAGGCTTCGCGCGGGTGGCGCGCGCTCGACCTGCGCGAGCTGTGGCGATTCCGCGAGCTCGTCTACTTCCTCGCCCTGCGCGACGTCAAAGTCCGCTACAAGCAGACGGCGCTCGGGGTTGCCTGGGTCCTGCTCCAGCCACTGCTGGCCATGGGCGTCTTCTCGATCGTCTTCGGTCAGCGTGGGCTGTCGACAGGGGGCGTGCCATACCCGATCTTTGTCATCTCGGGTCTGGTGCCGTGGTTCTACTTCTCGAACGCGACGACCGGCGCCAGTGGCAGCGTTGTGGGCAACACGCAGCTCATCAGCAAGGTGTACTTCCCGCGCCTGGCGATCCCCCTTGCCGCGGTCCTGGCCAACCTGGTCGACCTCGGCATCGGCGTGCTGCTGCTGCTGGTCATGCTGGTGGCATTTGGCATCGGACTGAGCTGGCAGCTAGTCGCCATCCTGCCGCTGACGTGTCTGATGGTGCTGACCGCGCTGAGCGTGAGCGTGTGGCTGTCCGCGCTGGACGTGCAGTACCGCGACGTGCGGTACGCGGTGCCGTTTTTCATCCAGGTGTGGCTGTTCGCAACGCCGGTGATCTACTCGGCCGCGGACGTCCCCGAACGCTGGCGACCCCTGCTGGCCCTGAATCCGATGACGGGCGTGATCGCCGGGTTCAGGTGGGCGCTGCTCGGGAGCGGCGAAGCGCCGCTCGGGGCGCTGGCGATCTCGACGCTGCTGGTGGTGTGCCTGCTGGCGACCGGACTGCTGTACTTCAGACGGATGGAGCGCACCTTCGCCGACGTCATCTGAGGCGGACTTACTTGTCTTTGGGCACGTACGGCTGAAGCGTCACGACGTTATTGTCGACCTTCGCGACCAGCGGCGTGCGGCCCGGATACGACTTCATCAACTCGTCGGCGTGGTC
>JAFAWJ010001055.1 GCA_019242065.1 Chloroflexota bacterium | reverse complement strand
GATCCGCGAGGCCTGCGACTGTGATGCGCGGGATCCGCGTGCCCTGGCGCCAACCCCTCGCCCTCGCCGGGATCGTCCTGGCCAGCCTCTGGCTGCTGATCGCCATCCTCGCTCCGTGGATCGCCCCCTACGACCCGCTGGCGCAGGCCGCGCCCCTCTACCAGCCGCCCTCCGCCCAGCATCTGTTCGGCACCGACGACCTCGGCCGCGATGTCCTCAGCCGCGTGCTGTGGGGCGCGCGCGTCTCCATTCCGCTGGCCATGCTGCTGGTCGGTCTGTCGTTCATGATCGGCGGCACGCTCGGCGCGCTCGCCGGCTACTTCGGTGGCTGGATCGACGAATTCGTGATGCGCGCCGCGGACCTCGTCTTCGCGGTCCCGACGATCCTGCTGGCGATGGCCGTCGTCGCCGCCCTGGGTGCGGGCCTGGTGCACGCCGTGCTGGCGGTCATCCTGGTGTCGTGGCCAGGCCACGCGCGCGTGGTCCGCAGCCTGGTGCGCACCACGATGCAGTCGGACTACGTGGCGGTCGCACGCCTGCTCGGCGCTTCGGCCAGTCGTGCGCTGGCGATCGAAGTCCTGCCCAACGTGGCCGGCCCGGTCGTCGTGCTCGCCGCCCTGGAGACGGGCACCGCCATCCTGTTGCTCTCGGGTCTCTCATTCCTCGGTCTCGGTGCGCGACCGCCCGCTCCGGAGTGGGGCTCCATGGTGTCAACCGGTGCCCAGCACTTCGAAAGCTGGTGGATGGGCACGTTCCCCGGCCTGGCCATCGTCACCGTCGTCCTGGCCTTCAATTTCCTCGGCGACAGCCTGCGCGACGCGTTCGACCCGCAAGCCGTGACGGGTCAGGCGCGTCAAGCGTGAGTGCGCTGCTCGAAGTCACCAACCTGCGCATCAGCCTGCCCGGCGCCGACGGTGACGTGGTGATCGTCGACGGGATCGATTTCGAGGTCAACTCCGGACAGGTCTTCGGCCTGGCGGGCGAGAGCGGGTGCGGCAAAACGATGACTGCCCTGAGCTTGCTGCGACTGCTGCCGGCCGGCGCCAGGACCAGCGGGCGAGCAGTGCTCGACGGCCGCGACCTGCTGACGACCTCATCCCGCGATCTTCGCAAGCTGCGCGGGCGCAAGCTGGCGATGGTCTTCCAGGATCCGGCGTCGTCCTTGCATCCCATGCTCACCATCGAGCGACAGATGACGGAGCACCTGCGCGCGCACCTGCACATGGATCAACGCCAGGCGCATCGACGAGCGGTGGAGCTCCTCGACGAGGTGCGCATACCGGATCCGGAAGCCGCACTGCGCGGCTATCCCCATCAGTTCAGTGGCGGTATGCGCCAGCGCATCCAGATCGCCATGGCGCTTGCCTGCGAGCCGAGCTTGCTGATCGCCGACGAGCCGACCACCGCCCTCGACGTGACGGTCCAGGCCGGCATCTTGGGCTTGCTGGATCGACTGTGTCGAACGACCGGGCTGGGTGTGATCCTGATTACCCACGACCTGGGTGTCCTGTCGGCGGTGTCGGATACCGTGACGGTGATGTACGCGGGCCGAATCGTCGAGGCAGGTCCGGCGGCAGAAGTGGTCCGCCACACGCGTCATCCGTATACACGCGGACTGCTGGACTCGCTGCCGCATCCGGACCATGTCGACCAGCCACTGGTGCCGATCGGTGGCATGCCGCCCAGTCCCGCGGCGCGGCCCACCGGTTGCGCCTTTCATCCGCGGTGCCGCTATGTGCTCGAAGAGTGCCGGCTGCGGAGCCCCGCGCTGCTGGAGGTCGCACCCGACCATCGGACGGCCTGTCCGGTAGATCCACTGGTCCGCGTCGCGGAGTCGATCGGGTGATCCTCGCGGAGTTGTTGGGATGAGCGTCCTCGAGGTCCGCGACATTGTGGTCATCTACCTCCGCCCCGACGGCGTCTCCGTACCCGCCGTGGCCGGCGCCAGCCTGAGCGTGAATCCCGGCGAGATCGTCGGCCTGGTCGGCGAAACCGGCTGCGGCAAGTCCTCACTCGCGCGCGCCGCCGTCGGCCTAGTCAGCCCCACCGCCGGCGACGTCCTCTTCGAGGGTCAACCCGTCCACCCCCTGGCGCGCCGTGCACGCCCGCGGCGCGAAGCTCGACTCCAGATGGTCTTTCAAAATCCGTACGGCTCGTTGAATCCACGTCGGACCATTGCCGACCAGGTCGCTGATGGCTTCCGCCTCTCGGCGTCCCGATCAAACCGTCAGGTGCGCGTGGTGGCACTGTTGGAGCGGGTGGGGCTGCCCGCTTTGACGGCCAGCATGCATCCGCATCAGCTGAGTGGCGGCCAGCGGCAGCGGGTCGCCATCGCTCGCGCCCTGGCGGCCGAGCCGCGCATCATGGTCCTGGACGAGCCGCTCTCGGCGCTTGACGCGTCGGTGCAGGCCCAGGTTGCCAATCTGCTGGTGGAGCTGGTGCGCGAGCTCGACATGGGCATGCTGCTGATTTCGCACGACCTGGCCATCGTGCGGCACGTTGCCACGCGTACGGCGGTTATGTACCTCGGCAAGATCGTCGAGACGGCCCCGACGAGCGAGTTGTGGAGCGCTCCGCGACATCCGTACACGCGCGCACTCATCGATGCCATTCCCAATCCAGATGGCGCTGGCCAGTTGCCGCGCGCGCTGGCTGGCGAAATCCCAGATCCCGCCCACCCGCCGCAAGGCTGCCGCTTCCACCCCCGCTGCCCGCTGGCCTTCGACCGCTGTCCCGTGGACGAGCCAGCCTTGACCGAAGTGACGCAAGCCGTCGCCGTCGCCTGCTGGCTGCACACGCCCGCTGGTGAATCCACTCCATCCGAACTCTCAATCGAGACTGTCGCGCCATAAAAAACGAAAACGTCAATAAACGAAATCGGGTGCTCAAGCTCGGCTCTAACCAGTCGCGGTAAGCCCGTACGCGGGGGGTCGCCGCGGGAGAGAGCGACCGCAGGGAGCGAACGGCGGCGGGGGGCGGTCTCCCTCCAAATAAAAATCACGTGCTGAGCGCTTGCTGTAACTCGCTCCGGATCTGCTCCCCGCCGTTATTCAAATAATCTTTCACCGCCTGGTCATAATCCGCCAGCGGCCGCCGCCCGGCGACGATGTCATTCAGCACATCCCCCATCGTCATATACAGCTGAGCCCCCTTCACCACTTTCGTCGGCGAGTACAGCCCGAGCGTCGGATCCTCGATCCCATACGGATCCAGCGACGCCTCGTCCTGCGAGACGACCTGGGTATAGTTCGGCAGGTCCGGTTGATAGATGACGAACGGCCGCTGGGCAAAGTACCGCCACGGCACGTCCACCGCGTCGTTGACACCCCGGTCATTCACCACCGGATTGGCCTTATCGTCCAACGAATAGTCGACGTCCTTCAACCCGAAGCTGAGCAGCTCGTCCTCCTGACTGCCAAACGGCGACGCCAGCCAGTTCAGGATCGACAGCAGCTCCTGGACCCGCTCCTGACTGGCCTTCTTCAACGAGACGGTCGCCACCATGCGGGTGCCATTCCAGAACACCGGTTTGCTGGTGCCGTCGGAGGCGAACGCCGGCAGCGTGCGCGGCACGAACGGGTTGGGCTGTTGCAGACCTCGCCGCCAGAGCGAGTTGTAGAAGTTCATGTTGTGCGAGCCCAGCACCGATTGCCCGGCAATCATCGCCAGCTCGTGCGGAATCACGCTGGTAAAGTTCGGACAGTTGGGGTTGAAGACGCCCGATGCCACGAGGTCGCGCGTGTAATCGACGGCTGCCTTGAACTGGTCGGTTTCCCACATGTGGGTGAGCTTGCCGGAGTCCAGGCTGTATTGATTGGGTGCACCAAACATCTTGGCGAAGGTCGCTACGTCCCACGGATTGCCGCCCGCCGACGTGACGATGGCGCCGAACCCCCACTGGCCATCGTTGGGATGCGTCAGGGTCTGCAGGATCTTCTTGAAGTCCGTTGCGTCTTTCGGGGCGACGCCCGCGCCGATCTCTTTGTCCCAGACCAGGCTGCTTTTGTAGACAACCGTGTAGATCGCCTGGCGTTCGATCGGGATTGCCAGGATCTTGCCGTTGTAGACGCACCACTTCCAGGCGATGGTCGGAATGGCCGCCAGATACGGGTAAGCCTTGATCGCGTCTCCGCTGAGATACGGCGTCAGGTCAGCGCAGGTGGCTTCGACAAACTGGGGCAGGTTGTTGACGCTGGTGAGGCTCATGCCCAGACTGAGGACGTCGGGCAGGTCGCTGCCGCCGCCGGCGATCATGACGGCCGTGCGCGTGCCGGTTTCGGTGAGCGGCGTGGGATCCATCTGCACGGTGGCGTTCAATTGGCGATTGACTTCCTGCCAGGCCGGGTTCTGGTCGATTGGGGTGCCGGGCGGATAGTAGGCCCCGACGTAGGTGGTGAAGGTGCTGCCCTTGCCCGGGGCCGGGCCCGGATTGGCTTTGAAGGGCGCCGTCGGATAATTGAAGTAGCCGTCCGACAGGTTCGGAGAACCGGCCGGGATGTCGGGCTTGGGTCCGCCGGTGAAGGGGATGTAACTGGGCAGCGTCACACCGCCAGAGCGCACGCCCGCCAGGGTGGTCGGCAGGGCCGTCGGTTGGGCGGACAGGTTCGGGATCGCCGGAGCACACGCTGACGCCAGCGCCGCGGTGGCTGCCACGCCACCGGCGTACCGAAGTACTGCCCGGCGTCCCAGTGCCGGGCCCGGATAATTCGAATGCTGATGCATGGCTCGCCTCCCCAACGGCGTCGCGATACGATTCAGGCCAGACTCGATGGTATGACATCCCCAACCCCAACGTTGAAGTCCGTTCTCGACGGAATGCGAGTCGTCGAGCTCGCCGACGAGCAGGCCGAGTACTGCGGCATGCTATTGGCCGGGCTGGGCGCCGACGTCGTCAAGGTGGAGCCCGCGGGCGGCAGCCCGACCCGGCGCATCGGCCCGTTTTACGGCGACCACGAGGACCCCGAGAAGTCGCTGTTTTTCTGGCAGTACAATCGCGGCAAGCGCTCGGTGGTCCTGGACCTGGATCAGCCCGACCAGCGCGAACGGTTCGAAACACTTCTGGCGACGGCCGACGTCCTGCTCGAGTCGACCCCCACCGGCTACCTGGATGTGCGCAACCTCGGCCAGGCCGACTTGAGGGAGCGCTTTCCGTCACTCGTCATCGCCAGGGTCTCGCATTTTGGCGATACCGGTCCGTGGGCCAACTTCAAGGCCTCCGATCTCATCCACCTGGCGCTGGGCGGGGTCATGATGAATTGCGGCTACGATCCGCGACTCGACGGTACCTACGACCTGCCGCCGATTGCGCCGCAGATGTGGCACGCGTACCACGCCACCGGCGACCAGCTCGTCATCGCGATTTTGAGTGCGCTGCTGTACCGCTGGCAGACCGGTGACGGTCAGCTTGTCTCGGTGGCCGTGCACGAGGCGGTGGCCAAGGTCAACGAAGGCACCGACCTGATGACCTGGATCTTGCGCCGGGCGCCCTTCTTCCGCCAGGTGTGTCGACATGCGGCGGAACGGGTGACGCCACACCAGACCATCGGGCACACCAAGGATGGCCGCTGGGTGATGATGATGGGCGCCGGCTCCGCGCGCGGCGGCGACGAAGGCGTGGCCAGGTTGCTGGCCAGTTACGGCGTGGCCTACGGTCTGCAGCCCGCGGACCTCTCGACCGACGCGGACAGAACGTCGACCGGCCGGCCGATACCTGGCACACCGGGTCCGGACTCGGCGGCGCGCGTCATGGACGAGGTCCAGCGGTTCTGGCGCCGGTTCGTGTATGACGAGGTGCCCTGGCGCGAGGCGCAAGAAGACTACGGGCTGCAGTGGACTCCGCTGCGCAAGCCGCACGAGAATGCGCTGGATGACCACTGGCGTGCGCGCGGGACGTTTACGGATATTCCGCATCCTGAGATCGGGCGCAGCTTGCCGTATGTCACCAGCAAGTGGC
>JAFAWJ010000922.1 GCA_019242065.1 Chloroflexota bacterium | reverse complement strand
GGCGTGTACTTGCTCAAAGATCACCACGGGCAGGTGGTGTACGTCGGCAAGAGCGTCAACGTGCGCCAGCGGGTGAGGACGCACCTGCGACCGTCGGGAACGGCGCGCGGCCCCGCCCAACCGCGGCTGCGGCGGCGTTTGCCGCACATCGCCGACGTCGAAGCCATCGAAACACGCTCCGAGCTGGAGGCGCTGCTGCTGGAGTCGAAGCTGGTCAAGCGCTACCTGCCCGAGGCCAATAGCCTGCTGCGCGACTACCACGACTACCCGTTCATCAAAATCGACCTGAGCGACCCGTACCCGCACCTGGAAGCAACGCGCGAACGACCCGCGGAGGGTGATCCCGCAACCTACCTGGGACCCTTCCGACGCGCCAGCGTGGCGTCCTCCGCCGTCGTGTTTCTGAACGAGGAGCTGGGTTTGCGCCAGTGCAGCGGACGGCTGAAGCCAGGTCAGCCAGCCTGCGCGCTGTTCGAGATGAAAAAGTGCCTGGGACCATGCGTCGGCGCGGTGTCGCCCGAGGGCTACGCGAGCGCGGTTGGCGAGGCGCTGCAGGTGCTGCGCGGCACGTCATCCGGAGTGCTGGAGCGAGCGGCCGCACGCCGTGACAGGCTCGGCGAGGAGCTGCGCTTCGAGGAGGCCGCCGAGCTGCGCGACCGGATTCGGCAGGTCGAGCAGATCGTCGGCGTGCAGCAGCGACTGGCCGGCTTCGTGGAGCGCAACATGGTGCTGGTCAGCGCCGACCGTCAGCCAGATCGCGCGCGACTGCTGCTGGTGCGCGGCGGACGGCTGGCCGACGAGGTGTCGTTGCCGCTGCGGGCCACGCCGTCACACCTGCGTCATCTGCTGCTGAGGAGCTATGCCGGTCCGGCGCGCACGCACGTCAGCAAAGACGAGCTGGACGACCTGCTGATCCTGGACGCCTGGCTGCGCCGGCACCACGCCGAGGTGGTCGAGGTGCCGGTCGACGTGGCTGCGCCCGAGGCCACCGCGCCGGCGTTGCGAGCGGCGCTGAGCTCACTCCTGATCGCGGTTGCCCAGGGATGAGCGCGAGAGACGAAATGGGGCCATGTCGGCTGGTGCGGCGCCTGTGTTTATCCAGTCGGCGAGTGCCTGGCCGGTGGCGGGGGCCATAAGGATGCCGGTCTTGTAATGCCCGGTGGTAAGCCAGGCATTCGAGAGGCCGGGCAGTCGATCGACGATGGGCAGGTGGTCCGCGTGCGCCGGCCGAAAGCAGGCCCAGGTGTACTCGACGGGCACGCCGTCGAGCGCGGGCCAGGCCGCGACCAGCTCGCGCCACATCCCCGCGGTGACCCCAGGTCGCACGACGCGCTCTGAATCGCCGACGTCGAGGGTGCCACCGACGAGGATGCGACCGTCGTCGATGACGCGGGCGAGGTCGGCATCGCGAACCGCCTCGGGCAGCGCGAGCTGGGTCGGCGCGGTGCACAGCATGTGGCCTTTGACCTCGCTGGCGGGCAGCTGCTTCAGGTCTTCGAGGCCGGGCAGGTCAGGCGGCAGGCCCGTGGCGATGACGACGGTGCCAGGCTGCAGCTCGCCAGCGCTGGTGCTGACGGAGGTGACCCGCCCCTGGTGGCAGGTGAGACCGGTCGCGGTGATGCCGGTGGCAATGCAGGGAAGCGCCGAGGCCAGCCGGGCCAGGGCAAATAACGGGTTGACGCGCGCCTGGGGGTGGCCTTTCCAGTCGTAGGGCTGCAGGCCAACGCCGCCGGGCCAGATTTGATCCAGGGTGCGCCAGGCGTCGAGGCTGCGGCGCATGGCGGCGACGAACTCGGGTGGGTCGGTGTCGACGTGCGCCTCGGGCATGAGCAGGCCCGCGGCGCCACCACTGGCCCCGGCGCCGAGCGCCTCGCGCTCGAGGACGACGACCGAGCCCAGGCCGGCCTGGACGCACGCCGCCGCGGTGGCGCAGCCGAGGATCCCGCCGCCGACGACCAGGATGTCCGGCTGGCGGTCGAGGTGCTCAGGCAAGCCTGGGCGCAGGCGTGCCAGGTCGCCGGCGGTGAGCTGATCGGGCCAGAGGGCGTGGCCAACCGTCATGTTCCGGTGCTCGTGTGTACCCAATGTACCTGACGCGGGCGTATCCTCCGAGACCATGCGCGTTGCGGTAATCGGCGCCGGTGGCATCGGCGGCCTGTACGGCGGCTTGC
>JAFAWJ010000901.1 GCA_019242065.1 Chloroflexota bacterium | reverse complement strand
GGTGCGAACAGCTCGCGCAATGGCTGGGACGAGACGCCCTGCGGGCCGGCCAGGTCGTAGTCGCCGGCCTGGGAGCGGGCCTGCACACTGAACAGACGCTTGCCCTGATCGAGAGCGGCGCTGATGTCGAGCTGTTCGTCGGGCGCGCCACTGGAAACGACGGCGTCGTCAAGTATGTCGTGGGTCGGCCCGCCAACAGCGGGCGCGACCGCTCCGGGCAGACCGCCGTTGGGTGACGTGGTCGCGTCGGGCTCGTCGGCCCGGACGATGGCCGGGGCGACGGGCGCCAGGCCTGGGAGTCCGGGCAGCAGCCCAAGCAAGCCGGCGGCAATAGCCACGAGCAAGCGCCGCACCAGGCGACGGGTGGCCGCGCCCGCGGGCCGGCAGGCGGTAGCTGGATGGTCGTGGCGGTGCATAGGGGTGGACCTCCTGAGTGAGCGATGAAGCCGGTCGCGGCTGTGACCCGAGTCTGCGCCTGCCCGTCGCCGCCGCCCATGCACACTGACCCCCACACTTGCTGCACACTCGGACGCCGCCACCCTGGTCAGGTGTGCAGTTGGCGAAGCAGCTCCAGCCGGTCCACCTGCAGCCAGCGCTCGGCGCAGCGACCCTCTCGGGCCCACCAGGCGTCAAAGACTGCCACCCGCACCCGCTGGCCGGTCGGCGCCAGGCTCCTCAGGTCGCCCTGCCAGGCAGCGCCCAGGCCGGCCATCGGGCCCTGGTGGGTGCCGCTGAGCACCAGTCTGGCGATCAGATGGTCACCGTCAGTCACCAGGTCGTCGATCACCAGGTGCAGGTCGGGCAACGCCGCCAACCAGCCGAGCAGTGTGTGCTTGACGGCCTCAACGCCCACCGTGGTCTCGGGCGCGTGCTGGACCACGCCTGGGTCAAGGTAGCGGTCCAGGTCGGTCAGCCGCCGCTGATTGAGGCTGTCGACGAACTGGCAGTACAGCGTGTCCAGGTCGGGTGTGGCCATCGCCGTCGTGGGAGCATGCGCGACCGGGGCTCAGGGAACCATGAACAACCACCCACACACTCGATGAACAGTTCAGGTCGCGAACTGTGCAGGTACCCGTCCAGCTACCATGCCGGTTGGCGAAAGAAACGGCGATGCGTGCGCCTGAAAGGACGTTCGGCCAGCAGCTGCGACGCCTGCGGGTGGAGCGGGGTTTGACCCAGCAGACGTTGGCCGAACGGGCCGGACTGGCGACCAGGGCGGTAGCCGCGCTGGAAGGCGGCGCGCGCCGACGGCCCTACCCGCATACGGTCGCGGTGCTGGCTGAGGCGCTCGGGCTGGTGGCACACGAGCGCGCGTCGTTCACCGAGCTAGCCGGCCGCGTCGCGCCGCCAGCCGCGCCGGCCGTGGCGGTGGCGTGGTTGCCGGTGTGGCCCACCGCACTGGTCGGCCGCGAGGACGAGGTGCGCGCCATTTGCGGCCTGCTGCACCCGGAGGGCAGTGCGGTGCGGCTGTTGAGCCTGGTCGGGCCGGGCGGGGTGGGGAAGACCCGCCTGGCGGTCGCCGCCGCCGCCGCGCTCGTTCCGCACTATCCGGACGGCGTGGTGTTCGTCGACCTGGCGCCGGTGCGTGAGCCGCGGTTCGTGGCGGCCACGATCGCGCGCGCCCTCAAGCTGCGCGAGGCGGGCGCCCGCGAGCAGCTGCCTGCCTACCTGCACGCACGTCAGTTGTTGCTGGTTCTCGACAACTTCGAGCACCTGCTGGGCGCCGGGCCGCTCCTGGCCAAACTGCTGGCGGAGTGTCCAGCCGTCGCGCTGCTGGTTACCAGCCGCGCCGCGCTGCACCTACGTGGGGAACAGCGTTTTCCGGTCGCGCCGTTGGCGACACCTGTCGATGGCTCGGCGTCGCTCGAGGCGATCGGCGGGGCGCCGGCCGTGCGCCTGTTCGTCGAGCGCGCCCGCGCTGCCGACCCGGCCTTCGTGCTGGAGGCGACCAATGCCCAGGCCGTCGCCGGAGTGTGCCGCCGGCTAGAGGGGCTGCCGCTGACCCTCGAATTGGCGGCGGCGCGCGCCTCCCTGCTGTCACCCGAAGCGCTGCTGCGGCGCCTGGAGCGACGCTTGCCCGTGTTGACCGGTGGGGCGGCGGACCTGCCCGAGCGCCAGCAGACCCTTCGCAGCACCCTGGTCTGGAGCTTCGACCTGTTGGAACCCGCCGCCCAGGTGCTGTTCCGGCGCCTGGCGGTTTTCGTGGGGGGCTGGACCCTGGAGGCGGCCGAGGCAATCTGCGCCGACGCCACGTTGGCGGCCGGCGACGTGCTCAACCGCCTCCAAGAACTGGTCGACAGCAGCCTGGTGCGGCGGCTGGAGACCGGCACGCGCGAGCCGCGCTACGGCCAGCTCGAAACCGTACGCGAATATGCCGGGGAGGAGCTCGTGACTAGCGGCGAGCTCGAGCGCATCCGCGCCGCCCACGCTGTGTTCTATACACGGCTCGCGGAGCCCGCCGCCGCGGCGCAGACGAGCGCGCCGTGGGTCGGTGGGCAGGCGCCGGCGCTGACCGATGCGGCGCTCGATCGTCTGGAAGCTGAGCTCGACAATCTGCAGGCGGCGCTCGACTGGTGGGCAACCACCGGCCGGCCGGCGGAGGGCCTGCATCTCGCGGTCGGCCTGAGCCCGTTGTGGTCGCGGCGCGGGCACTACGCCGCCGGCCGGCGTTGGTTGGAAGCCTTGCTGGAGCTGGCCGACCAACCGGCGCCGGCCGGCGCCCTGTCGCCCACCCCCGCCA
>JAFAWJ010000853.1 GCA_019242065.1 Chloroflexota bacterium | reverse complement strand
CATGCGGCTGCCGATTCAGTACGCGATGGCCCACCCGCGGCGCCTGTCGACGCCGGGCGACCGGCTAGACCTGGCCAGCGTGGCGCAGTTGACCTTCGCTCCTGTTGACGGGGTGAAGTACCCGTGTCTCGGGCTGGCGTACGCCGCCGGCCGCGCCGGCGGCACGTGCCCGACGGTGCTGAACGCGGCCAACGAGGTGGCGGTCGCGCGCTTTCTGGACAACGACCTCAAGTTCATGGACATTGCGAGGTCGATCGACGCCGCGCTGCAGGTCCACCAGTCGTGTCCCGCGCCCTCGCTCGAAGAAGTCCTGGCCGCCGACGCGTGGGCCCGCGAATTCGCCACTGCCTGGGGTCATTGACAGCCACAGGTCAATACGTCGGAATCCCCGGGCACGATTGTTATGATCCGACCGAGTCGCCCGCACCGCCATGAGCATCCTCTGGTTCATCCCCATCCTTAGCGTGATGATGTTCGTCCACGAGTTCGGACACTTCATCACCGCCCGCATGTCGGGCATCACCGTCCTCGAATTCGGCTTTGGCCTGCCGCCCCGGCTGTGGGGCTTCAAACGCCACGGGGTCATCTACTCGATCAACTGGATCCCCTTCGGCGCCTTCGTCAAGATGCTCGGCGAAGAGGACCCGAGCGCTCCAGGCAGCTTCGCCAGCAAGCCGCGCGGCATCCGCGCCATCGTGCTCTCGGCAGGCAGCGCCATGAACTTTCTGCTGGCCGTGGTCGCCTTCAGCATGGTCTACATCGTCGGCGTGCCGGGCGTGGCACCCGACGGGCCGGTGACGATCGCCCAGGTCGCCCCGGATAGTCCCGCCCAACAAGCCGGCCTGCAGCCCGGCGACGTCATCGTCGGCTTCGCCGGCCAGCCCGTCGACGTCCAGTCGTTCCGCGACGCCACCACCGCCCACCTCGATCAGCCCATCGAGATCGAAGTCCAGCGCGGCGACCAGACCCAGACCACGACGCTCACGCCGCGCTCCAACCCGCCTGACGGTCAGGGTGCCATCGGCATCGTCATCTCCGGCGGACTCATCCACCTGAATCCGCTCGTCGCCTTGCAGGCCGGTTTCAGTCAGACGGTGCACGTCATCGCCGTCACGCTGAGCGTGCCCAAGATGCTGCTCCAAGGTACGATCGCGCCCAGCGACGCCCGTCTGGTCGGGCTCGTCGGCATGGCCCAGGCCACCTCGGAAACAGTGTCGTACGTCGCCGACACCGGCTTCTGGTACCCGCTCTTCGTTCTGACTGGACTGTTCAGCGCCGGGCTGTCGATCGCCAACATGCTGCCGATTCCGGCCCTGGACGGTGGCCGGCTGTTCTTCGTGATCCTGGAGTGGATCCGCGGCCGACGTATCCCACCCGAGCGCGAGGCCGCCTATCACTTCGTCGGCATCCTGGTGCTGCTGACGCTGATGGTCATCATCTCGTTCAACGACCTGATGTTCCCGATGCCGGCCATCAACTGGGGCGGCGGCACTCCTTAACAAACACCGCCGAAGTGTCGACTGGGGCGCCGCCAGCCGATACTGTGAGTACTACGATGCTCCTGGCCTCATTGCCGTACACGGCAAGTCGCTTCAAGTACCAGCGACGCAAATCGCGCGAAGTTCAGATCGGTATCGTCGCCGTCGGCGGCGATCAGCCTATCCGCGTCCAGTCGATGACCACGACACGGACCCAGGACGTCGAGGCCACCCTGGCGCAGACGGTGCGCCTGGTCGACGTCGGCTGCGAGATCGTGCGCATCACGGCGCCCACCGTCAGCGACGCCAGGGCGATCGGCGAGATCAAGCGCCGCCTGCGCGCCATGGGCATCCAGACTCCCCTGGTGGCCGACATCCACTTCAGCCCTGCCGCGGCCATGGAAGCCGCCGAACACGTCGAAAAGGTGCGTGTCAATCCGGGCAACTTCGCCGACCAGAAGTTTTTCCGGGTACGCGAGTATTCGGATGCCGACTACGCCGCCGAGATCGACCGCATCGAGGAGCGCTTTGCGCCCCTCGTGCTCAAGTGCAAGAACCGCGGCGTCGCCATGCGCGTTGGCTCCAACCACGGCTCGCTGTCCGATCGGATCATGAATCGCTACGGGGATACGCCCGCGGGCATGGTCGAATCGGCGCTGGAGTTCGTACGCATTGCCCGCAAGCACGACTACCACGACATCGTGCTGTCCATGAAGGCCTCCAACCCGAAAATCATGATCGAGGCCTACCGCCTGCTGGTCGCGCGGATGGACGAGGAGGGCATGGATGCGTACCCGCTGCACCTGGGGGTCACCGAGGCTGGGCTCGGCGAGGACGGGCGGATCAAGTCGGCCGTCGGCATCGGCGCGCTGCTGGACGACGGGCTGGGCGACACGATTCGGGTGTCGTTGACAGAAGAGCCTGAAGCAGAAGTGCCGGTGGCCCAGCGCCTGGTCGAGCCGTACAACCTGGGCCTGCCGCTGGCCGAGGCCTTCGCGGAGCGGGCCGAGAGACTCGACCCGTACTCGTACGCCCGTCGAGTGTCTCGTTCGGCGGAGATAGGCGGAGTGTCGGTCGGCGACTCGGCGACGGTGGCGGTGGTCGACCCAGCCGAAGAGAGCATCACGGGTTCGGTGACGCTCGACGACGTTGCCCATCTCGATACTGCGGTTCCCTGGTATGACGCTGTGCGCGCCTATCGGCAACTGGCTGCCAGTGCCGGCGACCGGCCGCTGCACCTGCAGCTTGAAGTCGACGGCGACGACCTGGACGTGCTGCTCAGAAGTTCGACGGTGCTCGGCTCGCTGTTATGCGATGGTCTGGGCGACAGCGTTGGCCTGCGCGCATCGTCGTTGTCGGAGGAGGCCCGCTCGCGGCTGCTGTTCAGCATCCTGCAAGCCGCGGGCGTGCGGATCACCAGGACCGAGTTCGTCTCGTGCCCATCCTGCGGCCGGACGCTGTTCGACCTGCAGAGCACGACCGAGCGCATCGCGTCGCGGACCAGCCACCTGAAGGGTGTCAAGATCGCAATCATGGGCTGTGTGGTCAACGGGCCGGGTGAGATGGCCGACGCGGATTTCGGCTACGTCGGCGGCTCGCCCGGCAAAGTCAACCTGTATGTGGGCAAAGAGGTGGTCGAAAAAGGCGTGCCCGAGACCGAAGCCGACGAGCGCCTGGTGAACCTGATCCGCACCTATGGCAAGTGGGTCGACCCACCCGAGTAGGCTCCCGCCGGACGGGCAAAAAGTGACCCACCGGGGCCGGTGCGTGGTGATATACTGACGCCACGGCCACGACGCGCCGTCGACGGAACCCTACGCTGTGAAGTGGGTAGCCCCCACTTCTTTTGTTGTAGGCCCCGGTACGAAAATTAGCAGGCAGAACAACAAGAGCGGAGGGCAATGCCAGCATGAAAAGTGAATTCGTGACTGCCATCACCCAACTCGCCGCCGAAAAAGGCGTCCCCCGCGAGATGGTCATGGAAGCCATCCAGCAAGCCCTCGTTTCTGCCTACAAACAGCACGAGGAAGACAGCCGGCTGATCACCGCCGAGTTCGACAACGAGAGCGGTGACCCGCACGTGTATCACTGGCTCACCGTCGTCGACGACATCGAAGATGACGTCGAGGATGACTCCAACCTGATCATCCTCGAGCAGGCGCGCACCTTGAAGGGCCCCGACGGGCAGCCGCTGTTCCCCAACGCGCAGCCCGGCGACCAGATCTACGAAGACGTCACGCCGCCCCAGTTCGGCCGCATCGCCGCGCAGACCGCCAAGCAGGTGGTCATGCAAAAGCTGCGCGACGCCGAGCGCCGGCTGGTCTTCAATCAGTTCGCGGAACGCGAGGGCGAAATCGTCCACGGCGTGATCCAGCGCATCGAAGCCGGCACGGTCATCATCGAGATCGACCGCGCCGAGGCCGTCATGCCGCGCACCGAGCAGGTGCCGACGGAGCGCTACTACCAGGGTCAGCGCCTGCGCGTGTACGTGGCCGAGGTGCGCGATACGCCGCGCGGGCCGCAGATCATCGTCTCGCGCGCGCACCGGCTGATGCTGCGCCGCCTGTTCGAGCAGGAGGTACCCGAGATCTTCTCGGGCGCCGTGGAGATCAAGGCCATCGCGCGCGAAGCCGGCTTCCGCAGCAAGGTCGCCGTCTCGGCGCGACAGGAAGGCATCGACCCCGTTGGCTCATGCGTGGGCGTACGCGGCGTACGCATTCAGAACATCGTCAACGAGCTCAACGGCGAGAAGATCGACGTGGTCGAGTGGAACGAAGACCCGTCTCAGTACGTTGCCAACGCACTGAGCCCGGCCCAGGTCAGCCACGTGACGATCGACGAGCCGACGCGCACGGCCAAAGTCATCGTGCCCGAGCGCCAGCTGTCGCTGGCAATCGGCAAGGAAGGCCAGAACGCGCGACTGGCCGCCAAGCTGACTGGCTGGCGCATCGACATCAAGAGCGACGTCGCAGTCGCCGCCGCGGCGGCTGCCGAGCAGACCGAACCGGTCGGGGCCAGGACGGAGTAGCCGCCGTGGCCGCCCCGGTGCGCGGGGTTGAAAAAGGCCCACCGCGGTTGAAGCTGAAAAAGGTCCCCCAGCGCACCTGCGTCGCCTGTCGTCAGACCAGCGCGAAACGTCAACTGGTTCGCATCGTTCGCGCGCCAGATGGGAGCGTTACCATTGATGTTTCGGGCAAGCGATCGGGTCGCGGCGCCTACCTGTGCGCCACGCCGGAGTGCTGGCAGGCGGGACTCAAACGCGGCGTGCTGCCGCGAGCGTTGAAGATCGAATCGATTCCCGAGGACAACCTCGAAACACTGAATGACTTCGCCCGACAATTACAGCCCGGGCAGTAACAGGAGCCACACCTATGCCAAGACCGATGCAACGCTCGCGCCCCGCCAACCGCCCAGGCCAGTCCCGCGGTGGTCGACGCGGTCAGCTCGAGGCCTTCGAACGTCGCGCTGAGGCCTCCACCGCGACCGCGACCCGCGCTGCCGAGTCCGGGCCGATCGAGCTACCGTCGGTCGTCAGCGTGGCCGACCTGGCGAGCACTCTTGGCGTGCCCGTCACCCAGGTCATCAAAGCCCTGTTCACCAACGGCACCGTCGCGACTATCAATCAGGCGCTCGACTATGACACGGCCGCCGTCGTCGCGAGTGACCTTGGCTTCGAGGTTCGCGAGCAGGGCACGGCGGTCGCTCCTGCTCCGTCGGCTCCCATCGCCACGCCCGCCGCCGAGGCTGCCGATGCCGGCGCGGTGTTGGCGCCGCCACTGCAGGACGAGGATGATCCCTCGCTCCTCGAACCGCGGCCGCCGGTCGTCACCATCATGGGCCACGTCGACCACGGCAAGACCAGCCTGCTGGACGTCATCCGCAATACGCGGGTCGCGGCTGGCGAGGCCGGTGGCATCACCCAGCACATCGGCGCCTACCAGGTCGAGGTCAACGGCAGCCTGATCACCTTCCTGGACACACCCGGTCACGAGGCGTTTACGGCCATGCGCGCCCGCGGCGCACATGTCACGGATATCGCGGTCATCGTCGTCGCGGCGGACGACGGGGTCATGCCTCAGACGCGCGAGGCCATCGACCACGCGCGGGCCGCCAACGTACCGATCATCGTGGCCATTAACAAGATCGACATGGCCTCGGCCAACCCCGATCGCGTCAAGCAAGAGCTGGCGGATCTCAACGTGGTCGTCACCGAGTACGGCGGCAACATCGAGGCGATTCCCGTCTCGGCCCGGACGCACGAGGGCATCGACACCTTGCTGGAAACCATCCAGCTCGTCGCCGAGGCGGAGGTCGAGCCGAAAGCCAACCCGCATCGACCGGCCAGCGGCGCGGTTATCGAGGCCAGGATGGACAAGTCCCGCGGCGCCGTCGCCACGCTGCTGGTGCAGCGCGGCACGCTGCACGTCGGCGACCTGGTGGTGGCCGGCACGATCCAGGGCCGGCTCAAGGCTTTGTTCGACGACCGAGGCCAACGCGTCAAGGACGCCCCGCCCGCCTTTCCGGTCGAGGTGCTCGGACTGGGCGGCGTACCGGCCGCGGGCGATCAGTTTGCCGTCGTCGCCGACGAGCGCACGGCGCGGACGATGGTCGAAGCCGCGCTGGCCGCCAATCAGCGCGATGGTG
>JAFAWJ010000762.1 GCA_019242065.1 Chloroflexota bacterium | reverse complement strand
CGGCGTGAACGTGAGCCTGGACGTACCCAAGGTGGCGTATCGCGAAACGATTACCGGCAAGGGCACGGCCGAGGGACGCCACGTGCGGCAGTCCGGCGGCCACGGCCAGTACGGCGTGGTCAACCTCGAGGTCGAGCCGACCACACGCGGCGAGGGCTTCGCGTTCGTCGACAAGATCGTCGGCGGCGTGGTGCCCCGGCAGTTCATCCCGGCGGTCGAAAAGGGCGTGCGCGAGACGCTCGACCAGGGCGTTATCGCCGGCTACCCGGTGGTCGACGTGCGCTGCGCGCTGGTCTTCGGCAAGTATCACCCGGTCGACTCGAGTGAGGCGGCGTTCAAGACGGCCGGCTCGGTCGGTTTCAAGGCGGCCTTCACGGCGGCGAACCCGGTGCTGCTCGAGCCGGTCATGCACGTCGAGGTGACGGTGCCCAGCGAGTTCGCGGGCGACATCATGGGCGACCTGAATACGCGGCGGGCGCACATCCACGGCATGACGCCGGACGGGCCGAACACCGTGATCGAGGCCAGCGTGCCGCAGTCAGAGATGCTGCGCTACGCGACGGATCTACGGTCGATGACGCAAGGGCGCGGGACGTACAGCATGCGCGTGTCGCACTACGACCCGGTTCCCGCTCACCTGCAGCAGAAGATCATCGAGGAGCACAAGAAGGAAGAGGCGGCCGAGCACTAGGTCAGTCGTTCAGTCCGCGCGGCGCACGAAATCGATCTTGGCTGCCCCCGGGTGGTGGGGCAGCCGTGGACCCAGACTGACCCTGGGTGGTTCTTGCTCGACCGTGGCCACCCCTTCGAAGATGCTGTCATCCTGATACAGCTGCACGTCGTAGGCGATGCCGGATTTCGGCAGCGCGCGATGGCTCGCCACCTGCAAGCAGTTGGCGTCGATGACACCCGGCACCCGATAGCTGCGCCCCAGCAGGTCGGCGGCGCCACGGACCGCTCCGGCAGCCAGCAGGGTACGGATGGCCGTGCTGCTGACCACCTGACCCTCGAACATCTGCGGGGCAACCATGTGCAGGTCCCAGCCACTGGCAGCGCCAAGCTCGGCCAGCACGGCGATCGACCCCTTGCGATTGCGACCCATGGCGAAGTCGGCGCCAACCCACAGCTCGGCAATCGGCTGGCGCTCGGTGACCATGTGGATGAACTCTTCGGGTTCGAGCCGCGCGAGATCACGCGTAAACGGACAGATCCACACCGAGTCGATGCCCGAGGACTTCAACAGCCCGCCGCGCTCTTCGGCCGTCGACAGGTACATGTGCTTGCGTTCGGGAAACAGCACCTGGTCGGGATGCGGATCGAACGTGATGGCAAAGCTGGACAGCTGCCGTGCGTGGGCGCGGTCCACCACGTCATGGATCAGCTTCAGGTGGCCGAGATGGACACCGTCAAAGTTGCCGATGGTGACGATTGCTCGTTTCATGCTTCTTCAGAGGGCCATGCGTGGTCGGAGGAGTTGGCCGTCGGCGGCCGCCAGGCCGATCAACTGGCCGTCTGGATCGTAGACCCAGACGTGGTCCGCGCGCAGGCCGCTGCATGCTCCAATCGGCTGTCCGTTCATGAACATTCTGGCTGCACCGGCATCGGCCGTGAACGCGGGCGCCTCGGGCAGCGCGCGGCGGGGTGAGAGCAACACGGCGGGCAGGCCGCGACTGGCGAGGTCGTCGACGGTCACGGCCTCGGACCGGGTGAACGGTCCGACCCGGGTCCGCGCCAGCGCCGACATGTGGCCGACGGTGTCCAGGCGGGCGGCGATGTCGCGGGCGAGAGCGCGGATGTAGGTGCCCTTGGAGCAGGTCACTTCGACGGTCAGGGTGGTGTCGGTGAAGCGCAGCAGATGGAGCGTATCGACGGTGATCGGTCGCGGTTCCAGGTGGACGTCGCCGCCGGCGCGGGCAAGCGCGTACGCACGGCGACCGGCGACTTTGAGGGCGGAGTACTTCGGTGGGATCTGCAGGATTTCACCGGTGAACTGGGTGAGAATGTTTTTGATCTCAGGCTGCGAGAGCGAAGGGATGGGGCGCTGTTCAATCACGGAGCCCTCGGCGTCGTCGGTCTCCGTGGCCGTGCCGAGCCGGATCTCCGCCACGTACGTCTTGCGGCCGGCCTGGATGAAGTCCGCCAGGCGCGTGGCGCGGCCCAGCAGGATGGGCAGTACGCCGGTCGCCAGCGGATCCAGCGTGCCGGCGTGACCGACGCGCTTCTGACCGGCCAGTCGCCGCACGCGGGCCACGACGTCATGCGACGTCCAGCCCTGGGTCTTGTCGACGTTCAGAATGCCGCAGAGATCAGGGGTCGCGATGCTCGCGTTCCTCTTCGATACCCCGCATCAGACGCATGATGCGGTCGCCGCGCGCCAGCGAGCGGTCGAGCAC
>JAFAWJ010000374.1 GCA_019242065.1 Chloroflexota bacterium | reverse complement strand
TACCCATCGTGCGCGACGCGGACAAGCTGAGCTTCGCCGACATCGAACGCGAGATCGCGGCGCTGGCAGACAAAGCCCGTTCCAACACGCTCACCCTCGAAGACTTGCGCGGCGGAACGTTCACGATCACCAACGGCGGTGTGTTCGGGTCGCTGTTGTCGACGCCGATCCTGAGTCTGCCGCAGGTGGGCATCCTGGGGATGCACAAGATCGAGCAGCGCCCGGTCGCGATCGACGGCCAGGTGGTCATCCGCCCGATGATGTACCTGGCCCTGAGCTACGACCACCGCATAGTCGACGGCCGCGAAGCCGTCCAGTTCCTGGTCCGCCTCAAGGAGCTCGTGGAGGACCCCACGGCGCTGCTACTGGAGTAGAACTCAGAACTCAGAAATCAGCTGACTTCTGACTTCTGAGTTCTGACTTCTCGTATCCCAGTTGCTCCAGCCACCGCGCCGTCGCCCCCGTCACCACCCTGGGCTTCCCACGCAGCGCCGCCAGATCGGCCGAGCCCGTCAAAAACATCACCGTCCGCAGCTCCAGCAAAAACTGGGTAATCCACGCCTCGACGGCGGCGTCCCCCTGCAGCGCCGCCTGCAGCAGCGGCCGCGCCACGCCGACCAGCCCCGCCCCGAGCGTGAGCGCCTTGGCCGCGTCCAGCCCACTGCGAATGCCGCCGGTCGCCACCACCGGCAGCCCCGCCGCCAGCGCGCCAATCAGCGACACCGGCGTCGGAATCCCCCAGTCCCGCAGTAGCTCCCCGAGCCGTTCGCTCGGCATCGCCCCCTGGGCCGCCGCACGCAGACCCTCCACCGCAGCGAAGCTCGTGCCACCCACGCCGCCCACGTCGAGCGCCCGCACGCCTAGCCCGCGCAGCCGCCACGCCGTGACGCGCGAGATCCCCGCGCCGGTCTCTTTGGCCACGATCGGCACGCCAACCGTACTGGCGAGGGCGCGAATCGCCTCTGCGCAGCCCGCCGCACGGCGCTCACCCTCAGGCTGGACGCTTTCCTGCAGAAAATTGAGATGCACCGCCAGCGCATCGGCGCGGATCATGTCGATGGCCAACTGGACCTCCGCGCGGGTCAGCGCCGGCGCGCCATCCTGGTCGACCAGCTGCGGCGCGCCCACGTTGGCGATCAGCACCGCGCTCGGCGCCTGCTCGCGCACCACGGTATACGTGTAGGCCAGGTCGCGCCGCCGCAGCGCGGCCCGCTGGCTGCCAACGCCCATGGCCAGGCCGTGACGCTCGGCCGCGCGGGCCAGCACCGCGTTGACCTCGTGCGCGGTGCGGTGGCCGCCAGTCATGCCCGCGATCAGCAGCGGCGCGGCCAGCCGCTTGCCGAGGAAAGTGGTCGACAGGTCGACGTCGCACTGGTCGAGCTCGGGCAGCGCATCGTGGACGAGCCGAATGTCCTGCCAGCTGGGGCCACCGGCGAGCGCGTCGACGTCGGAGGTGGCCGACAGCCGCAGATGGTCGGCCTTGCGACGCTGGATGGGATCCTCGTCCACGGCGGGTACACGATAGCGCGCGAGCCCGCCGGTAATGGTTCACATGGTTAACGGAGTGCGTTACAATGTGCTCTGACGGATTTGAATCCGATGGAGTCGAAACTCAATCTAAACGCCGTCGTGGCCGTCGACGTCGTGGTCTTCACCCTCCGCCCTGCCACCCACATCCAGGACCGCTGGCAGGTCCTCCTCATTCGCCGCGACGAGCCCGCCTTCGGCAACAAGCTCGCGCTCCCCGGCGTCCTGGTCCGCGCCGAGGAAACCTTCGATGCTGCCGCCCGCCGCGCCCTGCAGACCAAGGCCGGCCTCGACGCGCGTGACTGGTACCTCGAACAGCTCGGCACCTTCGGCAATCCTGGTCGCGATACACGCGGGCGCGTCGTCTCCGTTGCCCATGTGGCGCTGGTCGCCTCCGACGACGTCGAGCTCGTGCGCGGCTCGGGCATCCAGTCCATCGACTGGATGCCGGTCCGTGCGCTGCCGGCCGAAACTCTGGCCTTCGACCACGCCGACATGCTGCGCGTGGCCATCAACCGCATCCAGGCCAAGCTGCGCTACTCGTGGGTCGCCTTCCAGCTGCTGCCCGACGAGTTCACGCTCTCTCAGTTGCGCGCGGTGTACTCGGCCATCCTGGACCCCTCGCTGGACCGCCTCAACACCAGCAACTTTCGCAAAGCTTTCTCGACCCTGTTCGCCACCGAGACGCTGGTGCCGGTTGGCCAGCGCGCGACCGCCGGCAAAGTCGGCCGGCCCGGCGAGCTGTACCGCTTCGTCGGTCCCGTCGGCGGCACGCGCACGCGCGAGCTGCGCTGGGACTCGGCGGCACGCTTTCGACACAACCTGGCCGCGCTGCCAGATGCCTCATGACCGTCCCCACCGCCCGCCCAACTCAGCAACACTTTGACTTGATCGTGGTCGGCTCGGGCGCCGCCGGCCTCTCGGCGGCCTTGCGCGTCGCCGACCTCGGCGCCCGCGTCGCCGTGCTCGCCGCCGGTCCGCTGCTCTCAGGCTCCAGCCCGCGCGCCCAGGGCGGCATCGCCTCCGCGCTTGGCGCCGACGACACGCCGGCGCAGCACACCCAGGACACGCTGCTCGTCGGCGCTGGCCTGA
>JAFAWJ010000298.1 GCA_019242065.1 Chloroflexota bacterium | reverse complement strand
TATACGGACAAGTACGGCAGTGCGGACGGTGCAAGCGTCTTCCGGCTGCACAATCGCCACGCGCGTCCCCTGGCCACGGACATCCTGACCGTTCATCAGGAAACGCGCGCGGGTGACCTGCGCATACAGCACGGCGTCGACACGATCGGTCTCGACGTCGAAATCGTGGGCAACGGCCACTCCTGTTACTGCCTGGGCGCCGTGCTCGCTGGCAAGATATCGGTGACCGGCGGACCTCAGAAACCGGCCATAGCACTTGGAACGACCGGCTTTGTCGTTCGCACCTTGCCGGAAACGCAGTTCCTCATCGAAGACGGCAGCGAGCGGGTGGGCGTTTGGATGGATGCCGGGCGGCTGGAGCGCACGCTGCAGGCTTGGCTGGGCGAACCGCCGCGCGAGATGCTGGCGTTCTCGCCTGGCACAGACTGGGCGAGCGGCCCAGGTCGGGCGGTCTGGCGCATGGTGCTGCACTTCATGGAGGAGTTGCGCGACCCTGAGGGCCTGCTCATCGAACCCGTCGCGTTCGAGACATTCACCGATCTGTTCATGCAGACAGTTCTAAGTCGGCTGCACCACAATTATGCTGGGCGGCTCGAGCGCTCGGTCGATACGGCGGTCCCTCGTCACGTGCGCCGGGCCGAGGCGTTCATGCGCGCCTTTGCCGACCAGCCGATCACCATGCCCGACGTCGTCGCCGCCGCTGGATGCGGAACGGCGACGCTCTATGCCTCATTCCGCCGCTTTCGGAACACAACACCGCTCGCAGTGCTGCACCGCATGCGGCTGCAGTTGGTGCGTGAGGCGTTACAGACGGCCGAGGATGGTGTCTCGACCGGCAGCATCGCGCGGCGCTTCGGCTTCACCAACCCGTCCCGCTTTATTGCCGCATATGGGAAAGAGTTCGGCGAGCTTCCAAATGAGACACGGCGACGGAGCTGAAGCGCCGTGGTAGCCTCCTCGGAGAGCTTCAGGATATCTGGGGTGTCGGAGGCTGTTGCAGGACGAAACCGAACGGGGTCGGCACAGGTGTGACGTTGGCTCCCTACCCTCGCCTGCTGTGGTTACGAGCAGCACCGAAATGTCGTGGCTCTCGCGCCGGTCTCACTCTTGCTCGTGCTCCGAGACGGCAGGTCGCTGTCTCCAGCCCGCGATGGTGCGCACGCACCGCCGCGCGGTCTCGCCGTCGCTGATCAGTGGGAAGTGCCGGCGCAGCTCCACCACGGCTGAGAGTTCCCCGCCCTCGTCCCAGGCGCGGCGGATCGAGGCCACCGTCTTCTCACCGGGTAGCGGAGGCGCGATGATAGCGCGCCTGTAGGCCGTCTTGCGGCGGCCCCGCCCCCTAAGAACCGGACATGCCGTAGAGTAGGGCATCGGCGAGTTGCCCCGAGGCACTTTTCCGGCGCCCTCTCTCCAAACCGGACATGAGTCTTTGGATCTCATCCGGCTTTCCAGTGCCCTGTCCTCTCATACGATTTCCGTCTGATCAGCTCGGCTGGATCGGCTGAGGCCACCAGTGGAAGCTGGTGTGCGGGCGTATAGTGGCAGCGTCGAGCTTGCGGCAGCGCTCGGCGACAACGGCATCGAGATCATCGAGAGTTGCGAAGTGCTCATTGACGACCGGCTCGTCCACAAGTGGCCAGAGCCGCTCGGCGGGCTGGAGCTCCGGGCTATACGGGGGCAGGAAGGTGAGCGTGATCCCCTCCGGCACGGCCAAGCCCTTGGGCCCGTGCCAGCCCGCGTTGTCGAGCACGAGGATGACGTGCCGCTCGCGCCCCGCCCCGACATCACGGGCAAAGGCGGCCAGCAACTGCTCGAACAGCGGCTTGGAGAGACCTGTAGAGAGAAACCAGACCGCCTCGCCGCTGGTCGGCTGCACGAAGGCGGTGACATGCAGCCACTGGTAGCGATGGTGGCCGAGGGCTATGGGGCGCGCACCGATGGGCGCCCACACACGGCGGCGGATCGGCTTCAGCCCGAGACGGTGCTCGTCGGTCGCCCAGACCTCGACTGACCGGTCGGGGTAGGCCGCCTTGGCTTGCGCGACCGCCGCGTCGAGCCCCCCTTGAACTCAGCCCGTTGCTCGGGTGTAGCTGAGCGTGGATGGCGTGGGCGCGGCGCCTGGATGGACCAGCGCACCCGCTTCAACGCCTCCCAGCCGCGCTGCGGGTGCACCCGCTCCACCCCGAGCTGGGCTGCCATCCACAGGGCGACCTTGGCGCCGGTCCAGCGCCCGCCGTCCTCGGGCGGCGTGCGCAGCCGCTCGGAGAGCGCCGCCAGCAGCACGGGCGTCAGCACGCTCGCCGTCCGCCCGTTGTGCCGCCGCTGGTCGCCCAGGACGTCGGGACCAAACGCGTTGTAGCGCGCGGCCAGCTCTTCGACCCAGCGCGGCGCGAACGCCAGCACGCCGGCCACGTCCAGCACGCTTCGGCCTTGAGCCAGGAGCCAGATCGCCTGGGTGTGGCGCGCCTCGGTCGCGTCCCGCGCTGCCCGATACCGCTCCTCCAGCCCCGCCACGGACAGGTGCTCGACGATCCGCCACGCCATGGTCCTACCCCCTCGCCAGAACCTCAGCCTACCCCCGTTCGGCCGCGGCAATCACCCGGAATTCGTATCAGGTCTATGCCCGCACGGAGGGGTTCATCGAGACGCGCCTGCACCGCAATACGGGCGTGGGCAACCCGACGTTCGAGTTCGTCAACGTCGCGCTGTGGGCCTCACCCGAAGCGTTCATACAGGCGCACAAGGACTTCACCCCCGGCGAGGAGAGCATTCAGGGGATCGCGTTCCACCCCGCCATCTACCAGGAAGTCGTGATGACGAGGAACCTTCTCCCGGGGCAGTCGAAGGGCGACGAGTAGCCGCGCCAGACGCGAAGGGAGGCGCTGTTGGTCGCGTCCATCGAGGTGATGTGGGACGCTGGACGTGCTTGACCACGCTTGCGCCTGGTTCTCTCGTCATAAGTTTTCCGACAGCGTTGGTTCGCACAGGAAGCAGGTGAACGGTGATCCTCGTCACCGCGCTGCTGGCTCAGTCAGCCTCAGCGTGGCGCCGAGCAGGGTGGTGGCCAGGGCCGTCAGCGCGAACGGCAGGAACGCCAG